>CAMPBE010000017.1 GCA_946636615.1 uncultured bacterium
ACATTTCTATTATTTAGTTATAATAATTTGTTAAATTTTATTCACAAATAAAAGTTATGAGGCAATACTCATTAAAAAAAATACTTTATATAAGAGTAGTGTAGTAGTTTATATTGTAGTGTGTAAATGGTATTAGAAATCAATAGAACGCTTAATGTAGGCGGAATTACCCCTAATATTTATAATAACCGAAACAGATATGTAAGTTTCGGTCAACAGAGTGCTGACACTTTTGAAAACACTTCGCTCAATCGCTACACAACTGAAACTGCAATAAGAAGAATGATTGAGAATAACCATAAAGTTAAAAATATTATTAAAGATTTTAATCCGAATATGGATTTGAATATAGAAGAATTAAACGAGCTTATGCAAAATCATGCTACAGATACCCGTAATATAACAATAGGAATAGCTGAACATCTTCCGTTTGCACTACAGTCAAAAGTTGATAAAAAAGCGCTAAATGATGCTGCGTACTTGCATGATCTGGGTAAGGTGTTAATTCCTAAAGAAATTTTAAATAAGCCTGCAAAATTAGACGAAGCAGAAACAAAAATAATGCATACTCATTCTGAATTAAGCTATGAAATGCTTAAAAATTCCGGTCTGAATGATAAAACTCTTAAATTAATAAGAAATCATCATCAAAATGCAAAAAGGACAGGTTATCCTTGGGTTAGCAATAATTTTAACGCCGATTTAGATTTGCAAATTTTGTCAACTGCTGACAAATATTCTGCATTAACGGAGAAACGTCAATATAAAGAACCAATGTCTTCTGAACAGGCTTTGACAATAATTTATCAGGATGTTAAGGATGGAAAGCTGCATCCGTTTGTCTTTAAAGCATTGGTTAATTATACGAACAGCCCTGAAGCTATACAAAAAGTTGCTTCATAAAAACAACCCCCTAAATATTTAGGGAGTTGTTTCATAAAGATTATGTGTCTTATTGAACGTTTGCTTTTTCTTCGTCAGTTACCCCTTTGATTGTAAGGTTTACTCTGCCTTTGTCATCTATCTTAATAACTTTTACAATTACTTCTTGACCAATTTGTAAATGCGGTTCAATAGTTTCAATTCTCTCATTGCAAACTTGAGAAATATGAACCATACCGTCTTTTCCAGGAGCAAGTTCAACAAATGCACCAATTGGAATGATTCTTACAACTTTACCTTTCAAAACCATTCCTTGTTCTGGTTTGAAAGTAAGTTCTCTAATCATTCTCTTCGCAATTTCAGCGCCTTCCTGATCGTTAGATGTAATTGTTACTACACCTGAATCTTGAATGTCAATTTCAGCGCCTGAAGCATCAATAATTGCTCTAATTTGTTTTCCGCCAGGTCCAATTACTGTTCCTATATCTTCTGTCGGAATTGTCATTGTTGAAATGCTAGGAGCAAACGGCGACATCGGTCCCGGTTCAGTGATTGCTTCTCTCATTTTGCCTAAAATATGTAATCTGCCTTCTTTAGCCTGAGCCAAAGCTCTTCTCAATGTATCGTTTGCAATACCTTTAGCTTTCATATCCATTTGAAGGGCTGTAATTCCTGTATCGTTACCTGTAACTTTAAAGTCCATGTCGCCCAAAAAGTCTTCGATACCCTGAATATCGGTTAATACAACAGGTTCTTTGCCTTCTTCAGTAATCATACCCATTGCAACACCGCCAATCATACATTTAACAGGAACGCCGGCGTTCATCAATGCCATTGAAGATCCGCAAGTTGAAGCCATTGATGTTGAACCGTTTGATTCCAATACATCTGATGTTACTCTGATTGTATAACCGAATTCTTCCTGAGAAGGAAGTGCAGGAACATTAGCTCTTTCAGCCAAGTTCCCGTGTCCTACCTCACGTCTTCCCGGTCCCCTTAGAGGTTTTACTTCACCTACTGAGAAACCTGGGAATATGTATTTGTGCATATATGTTTTTTCGGTTTCCGGATCAACTCCGTCAAGTTCCTGTTTCATTGCAGGACCTGCAAGAGTTGCTACTGATAAAACCTGAGTTTGTCCTCTTGTAAATACTGCAGACCCGTGAGCTCTTGGAATAACTCCAACTTCGCACCAGATTGGTCTAACATCATGAGGCTTTCTTCCGTCAGCTCTAACACCTTCGTCCAAAATCATTGTACGCATAATTTTCTTTTCTGCGTTTTTGAATTCTTCTGCAACAAAATCAATACCTGTTTCTTCCATAATTTTCTTTGAATAATCGTCATCAGGAAGTGCATCAATTTTTTCTTTGACAAGTTTTTTTGCTTCTTCAAGTTTTTCTTGTCTGTATGTTCTGTCGAAATTATGATAAGCATCAAAAATCATATCGTGAGCTGTTTCGTCAATGATTTTTTTAATTTCTGTTGTATCATAAGGATTTACAAATTCTTCTTTAACTACTCCGCAATCTTTTGCAAATTGTAATTGAGCTTCGCATTGTTTTCTGATTTCAACTTGTGCAAATTCTACAGCATTCATAATATCGTCTTCTGTGACAAATTTACATCCGGCTTCAACCATAATTACACTGTCGTGTGTACCTGCAACTACGATATCTAAGTCTGATTTGTCAGCTTGTTGGTGAGTTGGGTTTGCTATCATGTTGCCATTTTCATCACGAGAAACTCTAACAGCACCAATAGGTCCTTCAAAAGGTGCGCCTGATAACATTAAAGCGCAAGATGCACCAAGCATTGCCAATGTGTCAGGTTGATTTTGTTGATCGTAGCTGAATAATTGAGCAACGATTTGAATATCGTTTCTGTAACCTTTAGGAAATAAAGGTCTTATTGGTCTGTCAATCAATCTTGAAATAAGTATAGCTTTGTCGCTGGCTTTTCCTTCTGAACGGTTGTAACCTCCAGGGATACGACCGATTGATGACATTCTTTCTTCGTAGTCAATTAGTAGTGGGAAAAAGTCAATACCAACTCTTGGTTCTTTTGATACACAGCAGTGAACGAATAACATTGTATCACCGCATCTTACTGTAACTGAGCCATTAGTGGATTGTGCATATTTTCCGGTTTCAACGGTAACAATTTTACCGCCAATTTCAATTTCAAACTTCTTAGTTTCCGGTATTGTCATAATTACCTTTCATCTTTCCCGCACTTCCTAAGTGCGATTTATGTTATACACTTCTAATGTTCAAAATAATTATAATACAAACATGAAAATGTGGTATATAAATGTTAATGGCTTAAGTATTCCGCATAATCTCAAAAAAATTGCCGAAGGTTTTGGCTGAAAAATGCCCGAACTCTTTTTACATGTAGAAGAAACAATGCCCGAAGATTTTAAAAATCTTTGTATGCTATCATTATTAAAATTTTGGCAAAAAATATTTTTACGTTTTTTATAGTCAACATGAAAACAGATAATATTTCATTTGGTGCAAAATTTATTAATCCTATAAATGTAGGTAAATTTAATGGAAAAACTTACAGGCAGGTTGATGTTTCTTTTGTAGAAATTAGTCCTTTTAGTGTTAATGATATTTCGGCGCTTAAAGATATTGCAACGTATTGGGAAAATGATAAATTTGCGGGGAATATATATTTTTCTGCTGAAAAAATATATAAAACAAAATCTCAAGATGGCATAAGGATTTTTGCATTAACAACTCAGGTAGATAGCTTTGAAAAATTGGATGCCGATAAAATATTAGGTGTGATTGAGACCGAAAAAAGGGGAGAACGAGCAATTCATTTTAATGATTTACAAGCAAAACCCGATTGTGTATATGCTGTTCAACCTGAATATAAAGGTATAGGTGATGCTATCTCAAATTCATTAAAGAAAATTTATAATAAAATGACCGCAAAATCTGCTCCTGATTTATCTGTAAAGAGATTTTATGAGCGTAACGGATTTGTAGAGAGTGATAAACATCCTAATTTCTATACTTGGTTAAGAATTGACAAATATATTTAAATGTTATTTGTATAAATAATGTTTTTGTTTGATATCTGTATTAGTAAGAGATTTTTGCTCCGAATTAAGATACGGGAACATAGCATCTTTTGGATTTCGTGTGTGTTCAATACAGATTTAGTGTACTGCCTCATGGAGCATTATCATGTATAGTTCTTTGGCAGAATAATTTCTTCAAAAAAGCATATGTATTTGATCTTTGATATAAACGCTTTTCATTAAATTTGCTTTTAAATGATTTGGTATATAACACCTACAGGCATAATCTATCATGAAGCTGATAGTGCCTATATTGACATTGAAAAAATGCCAAAAAAATACAATAAAATTTTTCAAACAACACTCATTATTTATAATTTAGAAATGCATATCAAATGAAGATGGCATTCCGTTAATTCTTTCATCTTCCATACGCATTGCAGAACCTATCGTAAAACTTTCAGCATATATTTTGTTAATTTTGTATGTCAAATCTCCGTTAAATACTTCCTCGTTTTCTTCTAAAAACTGAAACAGCGGCTCTGCCGGTGATTTTACTATATTATTTAAAGTTTCTTTTGCATGTTTAATTGTATGTTCGCCAATTTCGGGAACTTTAACATTCATTCCGAATGGTTTATAAGGTCTGTTAAATGATGCTCCTGTTTCTGCCATGATACTTATCCTTTTTATACCATGGTAGTTATCGGAATTTTTGAGATGAAAATTTAATAATTTGTACTATATTTTTACATTTGTTAATATTTGCTATTCACTATAAGAAGGTCTACATTTAAGATGCTTTGATTTAATTTTTATACCGCTTTCGTCCTTAAATATTTTTAGCATATTTACTACGTCTTCAAAATCAAAGTAGCCTTTATTTGCATCTTCAATAATTTCATTCCAATATTTTTGTGCATTACACTTTTTAAACATTTTATAAAATTCACCCATATCACTGTGTTGCCGAGTATTATTGCAGCGCTTACAAGCAATTGCCCAATTGATTATTGAGTCTATACCGCCTAAAAAGGATGGCTTTTGATGTTCTATTGTTAGTTCAGATGGAGTAAATAAATCATATGCAATTTTTTCTGGTGACAACTGATCATGCTTTGTTATAAATGCGTATACGTTATCACTTGATGTTGGTAAACTGTTTGCTTGCTTGAATAGTTCAGCTCGCAATGGGTTTGTATCCTCGAGACCTAATAGTGCTTCTTTTAGGTCATATACAAATGACCTGTTAGAGAATTTCCCCATAATTGGTTCTCCGTTAAGCTGCTTTTCTGCTTCTAAGCACAAATTGTATATATCTTTCTTTTTATGATTTTTCGTTTCTGTTTTAATAGCCTGTATTATCATTGTGTTAAGTCTTTTTGCGGGATAATTAATTTTTATATTGTTTATTTTATTTGTTTTTGCGTTTGGTGATATAGTTTTCAAAATTCTTAGTACTATTTTATCAGTAATTGGTTCAGTTTGTTTGTATATAGCAGGTATTGTTAGCAATTCAGTAAGGCTATTAATTCTCTTTGCCAATTTCGGATCGGATATGGCTTTGGTAAAATTTTCAATTTTATATCTTATTTCTTTTCCGCTAAATTCTTCTTCATGAGGTATTCTTAACATTCTGTATCTACTTTTTGCTATTAAATTTAATACATTTGTTTTATTTTCTTCAGGTAGTTTATTTGCAAGGACTGCCATTTTATTAAATATTGGTTCTTGAGATTTTAAAAGCTCTTTATTTGCTTTTGTTGACATTATTTTTATAACTGTATCCAGCTTTGCTTGAGGATTCTTTCTTGATATATATTCGACATATTCAAAAATTTCACGTTCAGAAGTATGTAAGCATTCTTTGTATTTTCTAAATCTTTTTACAAAAGCTCCTATTGGTAATGAGAACAAATTGTCATTTTTCCAAGTGTTAAATAAAGCTTCATCATATTTCATTAGTACACTACAGTACATGCAATGATATCCGCCTCTTTGTATTGCTCTCTCCTTAAATGCTTTGACTGTTTTTATAGGTATTATTCGGTGTTTACTGCTAAAAGAAACTTTATCTGAATTAGGAATAAAATTTGTAGGATAATTTTGCAAAGTCAAATTATGATTGCTTTGCATGTTTCTGTTTGAATGCAGTTGTGGAAGTATTGATTGAATCCTCATATAAGGATAAAATTGCTAACAAAATTTTTTTGCTAGTTTGTAAATTTATTTGTATAAATTGTTAATATCAGCTTCAATTATACCTTCTGACAAGTTATATAGTGTTTTTGACAAATTTTCCACATATTCCTTTTTGCATAGTTTTTTATTGCATAATGATATTAATTTGTCAAAATGATATTGTGCATTTTCAGGCATATATGGATTTTCTTCTATCTGATATGATATCGGATAATGGTGTCTTGAATTGTTGCAGTGTGTACATTCAAGCGCAAAATTTAAAGAATTATTTTGTCCTTTTAAACATTTTGGCATAAGATGTTCAAAAGTTCCAACTGAAGGATGTATTAGATTTAGTGCTATTATTTCCGATTTTTTTCTAGCATTTTTTACAACGAAAGCACAAACTTCATCGCTTGATCTTGGTAATCTTTTTGCTATTGTAATAATTTCTTCTCTTATTTTAGCGTTTTCAATATTTGATACTATTTGTTTTAATTTATGAATAAAAATTCTTCTTGAAAATGGCTTGTGAGGTTTCGGATCAAATATTATATCATTTGTTTTGATAATTAATTTTCTAAGTGCTCTTGCTGTCTTTTTGGGAAGAATTCTTCTGTAAAAACTTATTTTATTAAATATGTTGCTTTGGATTTTGACAAGAGCAAGTTCATGTATTTCTTTTTTTAATAGTAATAATTGCTGAAAATCCATTTCGGGATATTTTTGGGCCATTCCTTTAAACATGTTAAACACTTGTCTTTCAACCGGATGCATAATTCTTTCATACGGTTCAAGAACTTTTACGACATCATAAGCTTTCCCAACCAATAAGTGATCATCAAGAATTTTGGTATATTCATCAGGATGCATCATTTCCAAACCACAACAAAGACAAGGAATATGAAATTTAAATAATTCTCTAAGTTCCTTGCGAGTAAGGGGAATCTCTTTGCAGCGAAAAGCTGCATTTTCGATTTTTACAACTTTTCTATCCATAAATGCCTTTGTTTTCAATATATATATTCCCTTGAATGAACCTTTTTAATCACCTAACCCATAGGTGGAGGCTGAATGTACAAGGGTTTCAAAAGCCGCCAATTGCATTCTTGGTCAGGCATTTTTTCTTCTGCTAGTTTTATTAAAATTTCTCCCAAATTAAGTTCTTGATTTTGATATGATTTTCCCCCAAGAATTGGTTGCAGCTTGTTATCAGTTAATACTGAATATTTTTCAGTGTCAATTAATTTCTTAACATCTTCTAGCTGAACAGCACCTTTTATTTCATTATCTACGTATAAGTAAGCGCAATTTTTTCTTGCGTCAAGAGCAATAAGAGGATTTTCTCCAGCACAATTGGCTAGAATTTCGAGTGAAGATATTCCGATAGCCATACAATTTAGCTGTTGTGCCATTACTCTTGCTACAGTAACACAAGCTCTTATACCCGTAAAACTTCCCGGGCCTATATTAACTGCTATTAAATTTATATCTCTAGGTTCAATATTGTTTTCTTTTAAAATTTCTTTAATAGTTGAAATTAAAAATGCCGAATGGTATTTGTTGTCGTGATTTTCGACAATTTTTGATGATAGAATATTATTGTCTTTTCCCAAAGCTACATACATTTTATCTAAACAAGTATCAAACGCTAATGTTATCATTTAGAGAGCTCCTCTATAATTTCATCTTCTCCTGCTGAAATAAATTCATATATGCGAGAATCATCATTGTCATAAGTTACGTTTATTTTTATATGTTTAAAAGGAGCTTCGTTTTGATTAAATTCTGCCCATTCTACAAATGTAACTTGTTTGCCTTCCGAATATTCTCTAAGTTCATCGTATATCGTTTTAATTCCTTCATTTTCCAATCTGTACAAATCAAAGTGATAAATTGGAATTGAGCCTGTATGGTATTCATTCAAGATTACGAAACTAGGACTTGTTACTTTTTCTTTGACATCAAGTGCCTCTGCAACAAGTTTTACAAATGCAGTTTTTCCGGCTCCAATTTCTCCGTACAAATTTATAAAACACCCATTTTGAATGAGTTTTGCAAATTTTTTAGCAAGAACTTTGGTATCATCTAATGTTTTGCATATTTGTTTATATGTTTTCATGTTTATTCCTGTCGTATGTTACAACTTTATTTCTGCCTGAGGCTTTTGCGTTATATAGGGCTTTATCTGCATTTCTAATAAATTCATTTTCATCTTTTTCAGCTTTATATTGCGCAACTCCAAGACTTATTGTAACACCAATATTATGGTTTTCTGAATTATATTTAGAAATGTCAATTTTTTTGTTTGCTACAGCTGCACGCAGACGTTCGGCAACCATTTGTGCTTCTTCAATTTTTGTAAATGGTAATAAAATGACAAATTCTTCTCCGCCATATCTCCCTGCAATATCGTATTCACGGAGTTGATTTCTGATAACTTTAGATACAGTTTTCAGTACCAAATCACCAACAGCATGACCGTATGTATCATTTACTGATTTGAAATAATCAATATCAGTCATAATTGCGCAAAGGTTTCTTTTTTGTCTTTTTGCACTTGATGCTTCTTGTTTTACACGTTCTTCCAATTGTCTTCTGTTATAAAAACCTGTTAACGCATCTAAAGTTGCGTGTTTTAATATTTCTGCATAAACATTTGCTCTGTTTATAGTTGTTGCAGCCTGAGATGAGAGTTGTTCAAGATATTCTATTTCTTTTTCGCTAAGAACATTTTCAGTACTTTTTGTTACTATACAGCCAAGTAACTTATTTTCACTAATTAGTGGGAACAGTCCAATTTTTTTGTCAGGTGTTAAAATGTATTCTGATTTACTGTTCAACAATTTTATTAATTCAAAAATCTTTTGGTCATTGCAGGCAGAAGGCCATATTAATTCGTTATTTATAAATATATAGACAAGGTGATCTGAAACAAATTTATCAATCATTTCGCCAATAATAGGAACTATATAGTTAATTTCATATTGTGTTTCAATAATTTTGGCAATATTTTTCATTGAATCGTGAAATTCAATATTTTTTTGCATTCTTTCAGACAAAATTACGTTTTGAATTTTTAAAGATATACAAAAACTTGACAAATCAAGAAACTCAAAAAGTTTTTCGTGTAAATGTTCCTTAAATTCCAACATACCAATAACTTTTTTGTTATTATAAAGAGCATAGTAAGATTTTGTTTTTCCGTTAATGTACTTTTTATCTTTTAATTCATTAAACACTTCATTAAGTTCTTTTGACTTTATAAACATCCAACTTTTTGAAAAATCCCTTAAAGAATCTGTTGTTGAATCATAAATATATATTGCACTTAGCGGAAATACTTCCTCCAAAGTGGCAGTAATACTTCTAGCGTCATTGCTGTCGTTTAAAAAAGAAAATATTTGCTTTAAATTATCTATCATGCTTCTAATTTTTGAATAATTTCATCAGCTATATCAAAGTTTGCATAAACATTTTGAACGTCATCATGTTCTTCAAGTTTATCTAAAAGTTTTAAAATTTGATCAGCAGTTTTTTCATCGGTAACTTCAACTGTGTTTTGAGGTAATCTTGTAAGTTCTGCAGATTCGGCTTTAAACCCTTCAGATTCCAAACCTTCTACAACTTTTTGGAAATTTTCCGGAGATGTGTACACTTTGTATTGTTCGTCTTCTTCTGCGACATCCTCTGCATCGTAATTTACTGCAGTTTCAAACAGTTTTTCAAAATCAGTTTCTTCACTGAATGTTAAAACACCTTTTTGATCAAACATCCAGCCAACGCAACCTGTAGCTCCAAGGCTTCCGTTATATTTTGTAAAATAGCTTCTGATATCACCTGCAGTTCGGTTTCTGTTATCAGTCATAGCTTCAACAACAACTGCAACGCCGCCTGCAGCATAGCCTTCATAAATCAATTCTTCATAATTGTCACCTGAGCCTGCGCCTGCTCCTTTTTCAATTGCTCTTTTTATGTTGTCATTAGGTAAACCTGCAGCTTTAGCCTTTTCAATAGCTGTTCTTAGCCTGAAATTACCTGCAGGATCCGGTCCGCCCAATCTCGCAGAAACTATCAATTCTCTTGAATATTTTTGAAATACAACAGCACGTTGTGAATCAACTTTAGCTTTTTTATGTTTAATGGTTGACCATTTTGAGTGTCCTGACATAATTTACCTCTTTCTTTTAGTAAAATATTACCATAAAAATAATATTTTATTTTTTTTCTAAGTTTTTGCTTACCCAATCTTCAATAATTTTTATTGGAGATCGTGTTAAAGCAAGAGACCACGCTTTAATGTTTTTAGTGATTACACTTAGTGCTCCTATATTTGCACCTTCATCAACTGTAACAGGTGCAACAAGCACTGTATTTGAACCAATTTTAACATCATCTTTTAATATTGTCTTACTTTTCTCTTTTGTAAGTGGATTATAATTTGCCGTAATAGTTCCGGCGCCAATGTTTACTCTCGCACCAAGCTCAGAATCCCCAATGTAACTAAGATGACCGACATTTGTATTATGGTTAATTTTTGCCTTTTTAAGTTCAACAAAATTTCCTATTTTACAATTATCTGCAATTTCAACACCACCTCTCAAATGAGCGCAAGGTCCGATTTTACAATTTTTACCAATTTTATTTATTCCCTCAATATATGTTGATGGATAAATTATTGTATCTGTTTCAATTTCAGTATCTTCAGATATCCAAGTTGATGTCGGATCAACTATAGTTACACCGTTATCCATAAGATCATTTAATTTTCTTTCATTCATTATTTTTGTTGCTGTAGCAAGATTATTACGTGAATTTATACCGTATATTTCATCGCTGTTGTCAAGAATGTAAGCATTCACATTTAAATTCTGTTTTTTGCCCCAAGCTATAATGTCAGTTAAATAGTATTCTCCCTGAGCATTATTGCTTGTTAATTGTGAAAAGGCGTCTTTTATTTTATTCCAATTTAGACAGTAAATCCCAGCATTTACTTCTTTTATTGCTTTTTGCTCAGGTGTAGCATCTTTTTCTTCAACAATACATTTTAGAGAATTGTCGTTTTCTCTAATTATTCTTCCATAGTTTGTAGGGTTTTCAAATATTGTACTCATAACTGTAATGTCAGAGTCTTTTGAATTGTGAAACTCTATAAATTCTTTTATTGTTTTTTCTGTTATTAATGGCGTATCTCCGCAAAGAATAATTGCTTGTCCTTCAAAATTTTGTAGGTGCGGACAAACCATTGATACTGCATGACCAGTACCCAATTGTGGTGACTGTAAAATAGTTTTTGCAGATACATAATTTTTTTCAACATACTCTGTTACTTCCTCAGCATGGTGTCCGACAATGACAAATGATTCGTTTACAATATTTTTTACATTATCTAAAACATATCCTAATAACGGCTTTTCAAAAATTTTGTGCAAGACTTTTGGGGTTTCAGATTTCATTCTAGTCCCTTTTCCTGCAGCCAATATTATTGCTTTTATTTCGCTCATAATTATCTCCTTTTAAAGTTATTATATCATTAAAACAAAAAGGAGAGTGTAATTAGTTACTTTTTCCAGCTCTATAACCACTATATGCATATATTGCAGGTAATAATGCTTCTATGTGTAATTTTTCAACAAAAGGAATTTTTGCTAATATAAGCACGCCAATTGCATCATCAATATTTGCAATACAGTCTTTTAATGTTAATTTTCTGTCAGGTTTTTTGTCTAGCGGGTCAAAAAGAAGATTAGATACTGTTGCGGTACCATACATACCAACTGCCAGTGAAAGAATCACAGAACCTATTTTGCTTGGAATATTGTTGTATTTTTTGCTGTTTTCTGTTAATGATAGCACCCCTGTAACTATCCAAGTTGGTACTGTTCCGTTCATAAATTGGAATACCCCCTCTCTAAACTTATTCTTTTTTGCTTCTTTTGTATCGCCTATCATTCCGACTGCAGTTGCGCACCCAATTGAAGATGCAGATAGTGTAACCATTTCTTTTAAACCGTAGCTTAATTTAAAGATGTTTTTTGTGTTTTGTTTTTTCATCATATATAGAAGCGGTATAGAGGTACCAACTAATGCGCCAATAGCAGACTGTATTTTATCACTTGTTTTTACTTCGTGCTCGTAAGCTGAACTTCTTCTGTATTTGTCCCGTGATGATTGTTGTTTAGAGCTGGTGAGGCTAAAATTTCTGTATATTTGAAAATTTGTATTAATTTTTTCTACTGTCATTGTATTTAATTATTTTGTTTATTTTTCTATTATGTATAATAACTAAAAAAAAAAATTTTTGCGTGTTTAAAAAATTTTTATATATAATATTATTGTTATGCCACAATTTTTTATAAATTCTAAAGATGTTATTGATGAAAAAGTTGTTATTTCTGATAAAGAAAATTACAATCATATAGCAAAATCATTGCGTACAAAAATTGGTGAAAATTTGCTTTTGATTGATGAAAAGCAAATTCAATATGAAACTGTTATTGAACAAATTTCAAACAAGGAAATAACAGTAAGCATTAAAAAATCCTATAAATCTTCTAGAAAACTTGATTTTAAACTTTATCTAGCTCAAGTTCCCCTTAGAAGTGATGCTCAAAATATTGTTATAGAAAAGGCTACTGAGCTAGGAGCAGAGGGTATTTTTCCTGTTATAAGTGATAATTGTGCCATAAATAAATCTATTGTTGAAAAGAAAATTTCCAAATGGCAGAGAATTATGCATGAAGCTTTCAAACAGTGTGAAAGAGCTTATGAACCCAAATGCTATGGAGCAACATCTCTTGAAAAAATTATTAATCTTAAAAATGAATATAAAATTGTGGCTTTTTGTGAGAGACGTGCAAATTTAACATTACATAATTACATCTCCGAAAACCCAATTCAAAAAGATGATAAATTAATTGTTATTATAGGTCCGGAAGGTGGATTTTCTGATAAAGAATTTAAAATGTTTGAAGAAAATTCAATCCCTATGCTAACTTTAGGAAATTTGATTTTAAAAGCTGAAACAGCAGTTATAATTGCGCTTGGTAATATTATTTATGAATATGAAAATTACAGAAAAAATTAAATCTGATTTTATATTAAATAAGATAATTTCAAATTTTGATAATGAAATTTATCTTGTTGGTGGCTCTGTGCGTGATTATCTTATGAATATTGAATCTCATGACAGAGATTTAATTGTAATGGATGAAGATGCAAGGGTATTTTCAGAAAAAGTTGCAAATTTATTAAGCGCAACTTTTGTGCCTTTGGATGAGGTAAATAAAATTTATCGTCTTGTAATGCCGAATAAGCTTGACTATTTGGATATTACAAATCCTGTAGAAAATTCATTGGAAAAAGATTTGTTACGCCGTGATATCACTATTAATTCAATTGCAGTAAATCTAAAAACAGGTGAAGTTGTCGATATTACAGGTGGAATTACTGATATTAAGAATAAAACGATTAACTTAATATCTGATGAAAATTTTGTTGATGATCCTTTGAGAATGTTGCGTGTGTATAGATTTCAAGCTTTATACGGATTTGATGTTTCTATCGAAACTACTCAGGCTGTAATAAGGAATGCAAATCTTATATCTTATCCTTCTGTTGAAAGGATTAATTATGAAATATTAAAGCTTTTTGGCGGAAAATATACAGTTAAAGCACTCAAATTAATGGACGTTTCAGGACTTTTACAAATGATTTTCCCTTTTGTTAAAGAGTTGAAAAAAGTTCCACCAAATACTCATCACCATCTGGATTTGTTTAATCACTCGTTGGAAACAGTTAATCAAGTTCAAATGTTGTATGAAGATTCTGATGACGAAATTAAAAATCAGTTGAACAAGTGCGATTTTGGCGGACATTCTAGGCTTGCTCATTTAAAACTTGCGAGTTTTATGCATGATATAGGAAAGTTTTCAACATGGACAATTGAAGAATCCGGCAGACACAGGTTCATAAAACACGATGACGTCGGTTCTAAAATTGCTAAAAAATTTTTAAAAAATATGCATTTTTCAAACAAGCAGGTTGAATATATATCAAAAATTATTAAATTTCATATTTATCCATCTGCTGTCATGTGTGCCCCTGACGTTAGTGAAAAGACAATGATGAGATATTTCAGGAAAATGGAAGATGATGCAATCGATGAAATTATATTGGCAAAAGCAGACAGATTATCCGCCAGAGGACCTGAAATAACAGATGAAATTGTAAATAATAATATTTCTGCTTTGAGTAAATTAGCAGATTTTTGTGTTGAAGCAGCTAAAAATATTAAACCTTTGCCTATTCTTTTGGATGGTAATGAAATTATGGATATGTTTAATATAAAACCTTCTAAGCAGTTGGGTGATGTTCTTGATGCTTTGCATGAGGCTCAAATTTCCGGTGAAATTTTAACAAAAGAGCATGCTATTGAGTTTGTTAAAAATTTGAAAATTAGTTAATTTTGTTTGTAATTATAATAAAAATGCAAAATCTTAATAAAATGTTACATAAAATTTCATAATAATTTTTATTGAATTTTTATGTTTTGGCTTGTTTTTTGCATAAATTTTACAAAATTTTTAAAATTTTTGTTTAAATTATTTGTATTTTTAAATAAAAAACCAAAATTTCATCTTAATATCTCCTTAACATTTAGTGTAACGGGGGCAATTTTTTTTTATGCCAACTTTTAATATAAATATCAAGTTGTTATAATAGTGTGTGTAGATAACCAGACGAAGTATGATTGAAAAAATCAGTAGTGTAGATAATAAAAAACAATGTACCCCGAAAAGGGATAATTATCGCCAAAATCCAACATTTAATGGTTTAGGCGATGGTGTTATTGCTGCAGTTCAACTTTGTGAAAAATATCCTATGGTAAATGTTTCTGCTTTAGATTTGTCTACTGCTATAGTTCCTCGTACTGTTATTGAAACAAAAGAGTCAAATGGTTATGCAGGCTTTGAAGCATTGAGAAGGGAATCTTCAGGGCTTATTGTAAACTGTTTAATCCCTAGTTTTATTGTTATGGGTGTTGCAAAACTTTTACAACGTCCTGTTATGGGTGATTTTAAGAAATCAAGCCTGGTTAATACTTGGGCAAACAGTGATTCTATAGATAAAATTCATAAGTTTTATACAGGTGCAAAAGGTTCTACACATCAAGAGAGAATTTATAATACTTTTGCTTCTATGCTAGGGGATTTATCCGGTGTTGATGCAAATGATACAAAGAAATTTAGTGAAATATTCCAAATAGAACTTGATTCTTCCGGCAATATAAAGGACATAAAAAATAAAAAAATTAAAGCAGCATTAGAAAAATTGACAAGTGCTGTAACCGATAAAGATTATGACAAGAAAAAGGTAAAAGATGCTTATAATGCTATAGTGGAAGAAACACATATTGCAGAAAATATTAAATTTAAGGGTGATAAAACATTTTTCTCAAATAATTTGGAATCAGTTTGCGAAGATACCGTTAAGATGCTTCGTGGTGTTGTAAAAGAAAATATTACAGACGAAGCACAGCTAGCAAAGTATTTCAAAAAAGCTCATAAGCTTGTTAATTTGAAAAGTATTGGTGGTTTGGGATTGATAATTCCGCTGGCTATTTCAATGCAGCCTTTGAACAGGTGGATTACACGCAAGACATCAGGACAGAAAGGAGCTCCAATTTATAAAGATTTTGGAGAAAATTCCGAGCACAAAGAAATGACTCCTAAAGAAAAAGGGGAATTACTAGCTCAGAAGGTTATTTCTGTTGGTGCAATGATTGGTGTTGCAGGATTATCTATGTTTATGGATAAACCATCGTTAAAGATGTTCCAATTTAAGGGATTATTCCCAACTATGGATCAAGCAAGAATTATTTCTACTGCTACATTCGCCAGCCGCATGGCAGCTTCCGAAGATAAAAATGAATTGCGTGAAGCAACTGTTAGAGATATTGCAACATTTTCTAGCTTTTATTTTATAGGTGATTATGTTGCCAAGGGTATAGCTACATTCATTGAAAAAAGGAATAAAGATGTACATTTAATAAACAGATTAAAAGAACCTGATTCTAGTGCAAATATATTACAAAAATTTTGGAATTGGGCTAAACATACAACAATTAAATCTTCCGACGAATTGGCTACAGCCAAAGATAAGCGTCTAAGAACAATATGTCAAATAGGCAGTATTGCATTCTCGTTGTTGTCACTCGGAGTATTTATTCCATTATACACAAGGTCGAAAACTAACAAAAAACGTGCAGAAGAATTAGCAATGCTAAAAGCCGAAGCCCAGACGAAATCACAAGCAGATGCAAGTCCATCGTCAACACAAAAAACATCATCAAAGATAACTTCCGTAGATGATTTTTCAAAACAGTTGATAAAGGACAGTACAGCATTTAAATCATTTGTGAATTCGTAAGGAGAATATTTAATGAATATACAACAAGTTCAACCCCAGATACATCAAAGACAAAAAAATCAATACCAAGGTAATAATCCAAACTTTACCGGCGGCTTTGAGATGGCTAGCTCAGCTTTAAGATTTTTGGACACTAATCAGGCTTGGGGTGCTAATGCTGTTGACTTGTGTTCTATGGTTATACCAAGAACAACCGTTGATTTTGTAAACAGAGGCCCTGAAGCTGGTACTGAAACTGCAAGACGTGAATCTATGGGTACATTTAACCATTCTATGGTTGGAGTGTATGGTACTGCAGCTGGTCTGGCATTGGCTACTATGTTTAACAAACGTTATGGCGTAAGAGCAGATAAAATTTTTGCTAATGATCAAACTGTTGATATTATGGCAAAATATTGGGCTGAAGCTCGTAAAACTTCAGATGATCCAAAAGTTTATGTAAAAAACTATACCGATAAAATTGCTGAAAATATTAAATTCTTTAATACAAGTGCTGAAACTGAGTCCGGTTATGTAAAACTTTCACATGAAGCAAAACAAGAGTTCTCAAATGCGCTATCAAATAAGTTGTTGAATTCAGATTCAAAAATTATTGAAAAAGATTTTCAACAGTACTTATATTCCCTGTTGGCTTCGGATACGGGTGCTGAAACTAAAGTTGTATTAGAAGGGCATAATATTAAAGCTGACAATTCTCTAAAAACTTTAATTGGAAATGTTTACAATGTATCTAAGACATTCCTCGAAAAAGGTGTGGATAATGTATTTAAAGGAAACGGCGCTGAAAATAAATTTATTAAAGGCTTGAAAACTTTAAACTTACGCCGTTCTTTGCTTGGTCTTGGAATTGCAACTGTTATTGGTATGTCTACTCAGCCAATAAATATGTATTTGACTAAAAAGAAAACAGGTAGTGATGGTTTTGTCGGCGTGCAAGGTCGAGAAAAAGATAACTCAGTAAGCTTTAAGATCTTAAAAACAAGTGCTGCGGCTGCATTTGCTTTAGGTGCATTGTCGACTATTACAACTAACCCAAAAAGATTTTTAAACAAAATTCAATTCCAAGGGATGACTCCGACAATATCTCAATTAAAAATGGTTTATGGCCTTACTATTGCATCAAGACTTTTGTCAGCAAGAGATAAAGATGAGTTAAGAGAATCTGCAGTTAAAGATTCATTAGGATTTTTGAATCTTCTTGTTTTAGGAACGCTTGTTACTAAAGGTATTGCAAGGGCTTTTGATAAATCTTTGGTTAATGTTTCGAAAGAAAATTCAAAGAATTTCTTCAAATGGTTAACAAATTCGTCTTTAAAAACACGAGATGAGGTTTTGTATTCTGCTTTAAAGACTCAAGGTATAAAAACAGTAAAAGATGGTAAAGCAATCCCATTTAAAGAATTAATAAAACTTGCTGATAAAGAAACAAAAGGTAAATTAAGAGTTCTAAATATAGCTCAAATAGCAGGTTATTTATATTCAGGACTTGTTCTTGGTATTGGTGTTCCAAAGTTAAATATTTATATGACTAATAAATCTGAGGCTAAAAGAAAAGCTAAGTTAGCAGCTCAGGGCGTTAATATTGACGATAAAAAAGAATCTGTAAATACAAATAATTGTATTGCAAATGACAACCAATACAAAAATATGATTAAGCCTGAAAATTTGGCCTTTTTAAGCCAAAATATGAAATAAAATCAGCCCAACTGAGTGTTTGCACCGGAAACGACTTCGATAATTTCGTTTGTAATAGCATATTGTCTTGTTTTATTATATTGAACAGATAATTCCGATAACATTTTGTCTGCATTATTTGAAGCTGCAGACATTGCAGTCATTCTGCTTGCAAGTTCGCTTGCCTGAGCTTCCAATAATGACTGGTATAGAATATTCGTTAAATACATAGGTACAACTTTTTGCAAAATATGATGCATATCAGGAGTAAACTCCATTAACGGTTCTAATATATTGTCGTGTAATTTTTCGTAATCATCTTTTGTATTTTTTAAAGGAAGTACTTCCCAATTCTCAACAAAATAACTCATCATATTTTTAAATCTTGTCGTAATAATTTCTATTTTATCAATTTTGTGTGATACAAAATATTCAGCTATATCTTCAACAACTATATGTGCATTTTCTCCAGAAACTTCATTTGCAACTGCAAAATATGTTTTGGCAATTTCGCAATTTTTGTCTTTACATTTTTTCTTAAGCGTTGAAACTCCTTTTTGACCAATTATAAAAAGAATTGTTTTAATACCCTTTTTTTCATATTCATCTATTGTTTGTATTGTTCTTCGGATAATGTTTGCATTATAAGCACCGGCTAAGCCCTTATTAGATGTATTTACAAGAAGTCCAACAGCTTTTGTTTCTCTAACTTGTAAAAGTTCAGGATAATTGTCAATAGCAACTTTAATTTTTAAAGTTTGAGAACTGTATGTGCCTACGGAATTTAGCAGCTTTTTAAACATTGCATTTAATTCCTGTGTGAATGGTCTTGAAGCTTTTACAGTATTTTCAGCTTTTTTTACTTTTGCCGCAGCAACCATTTTCATTGCACGTGTTATTTTTTGAGTGCTTTTTATACTGTTTATTCTGTTTTTTATCTCTTTTAAACTACTCATAATTTTTAAAATGTACTTTTAAATGTTTCCAATTCTTTCTTTAGTTCGGCTTTATCTTCTTCAGACAACGCACTGCCATCGTTAAGATTATCAGACAATGATTTTAAATTTTGTTCTAAGTGAGCAAACCATTCTCTTTTGAATCTTTGTATTTCAGAATTCTGAACGTCATCAAGAATACCTTCATTTGCTGCAAACAATATAGAAACTTGCTCTGCAACACTCAATGGCTTGTATTGAGGCTGCTTTAATATTTCTGTTAATTTTTCGCCTCTTAAAAGCTGATTTTTTGTTGCTTGATCCAAATCAGAAGCAAATTGAGCAAAAGCTTCGAGTTCCCTATATTGAGCTAAATCAAGTCTTAATTTCCCTGCAACTTGTTTAATTGCTTTAGTTTGAGCTGCACCACCAACACGAGAAACAGAAATTCCTGCGTTAATTGCTGGTCTTACACCTGAGTTAAACAAATTTGACTCTAAAAATATTTGACCGTCTGTAATTGAAATAACGTTTGTTGGAATGTAAGCTGACACGTCACCCGCTTGGGTCTCAATTATAGGAAGTGCAGTGATACTGCCGCCTCCTAGTTCATCATTTAATTTGACGGCACGCTCAAGCAATCTTGAGTGCAGGTAGAATACATCACCCGGATATGCTTCACGTCCCGGTGGTCTTTTAAGTAACAAGCTCATTGCTCTGTATGCTTGAGCATGTTTTGATAAATCATCATAAATAATAAGAACGTCTTTGCCTTGTTCCATAAATTCTTCACCTATTGCAACACCTGCAAATGGTGCTATATACTGTAAAGGTGCAGCTTCATTGGCTGTTGCGGAAACTATTATAGAATATTCCATTGCACCTTTTTCCTCCAATGTTTTTGCAATTTGTGCTACAGTTGAAGCTTTTTGACCGATAGCGACATAAATGCATATTACATTTTCGTTTTTCTGATTAATTATTGTATCTATGGCAATAGCTGTTTTACCTGTTTGTCTGTCACCAATAATAAGTTCTCTCTGACCTCTGCCTATTGGTGTAAGAGCATCAATTGCAGTAAGACCTGTTTGTAAAGGTTGATGAACAGATTTTCTGGTAACAATACCAGGAGCTACACGTTCGATAGGTCTTGTTTTATCTGAAATAATTTCACCCTTTCCGTCAATTGGTTTGCCTGTTGGGTCGATAATTCTTCCGATTAATGAATCTCCAACGGGTACAGAAGCAATTTTGCCTGTTGTTTTTACAAGCATACCTTCTTTTATTTGCGAATATTCACCCAATATAACGACACCAACATTATCTTCTTCAAGGTTCATTGTAATGCCAAGTGTATCTTTTCCGTCTTCAAATTTTACAAGTTCATTTGACATAGCCCTTCTTAGACCATAAATTCTTGCAATACCATCACCTACGGAAATTACAGTTCCTGTATTTGAAATCTCTGTTTGAATGTCATAATTTTCTATTTTACTTTTGATGATAGAACTTATTTCATCAGGTTGTATTAGTGCCATAGTGTTACCCCTATATCTTATTTATCTTATCTATTTTACTTTTTATACTATTATCAAATATATCATCTTTTATTTTTATAACAAGTCCGCCAATTATGCTGTTATCAATACACCAAGTCGGAATTACTGATTTGTTATATTTATTTCCCAGCTTTTCAATAATACGTGCTTTATATTCTTCAGATAATTCAATTGCAGAAATTACATCAACTCTAATAATATTATTTTTATCATCAATAAGATTTTTATATGCATTAATAATTTCTTCAATTTCATTAAATCTGTCTTTTTGTACAAGCAATTTTACAAATGAAATCATTTTGTCTTCTATTTTATTTTTAAATATCTCATTGATAACTTCATATTTTTTGTTGTTATCAATTGTCGGATTAAAAATTAATTTTTTAAAATCTTCAACATCTGACACTTCTTTAATAATGTCAAAGTTATTGATAATGACATCAGAACTCAACCCTATATCAAGGAGTGAGTTCGCATAAATTTTTGATGTTGTAGATATTTTATTTATCATTATATTTTTCTTATACTTTCCTCTATAAATTGTTTGTGTAATTCAGGGTTTGAATCAAGGGATAATTTAATTTTTTCAACTGCTAATTCGGATGCTTTTTTTATTGTATTCATTATTGCATCATTACCAATACTTTTTTCTTCAGCAAAAATCAATTTGCTAATATTTTTATCAATATATTCTTCTTGGTTTTTTGCATTTTCAATAATTTGCGTTTCAATTGCAGTTGCTTTTTCATTAGCATTATTAGTTTGTGTTTGAATTTCTTGTTCAATATTTCCGGCCAAATCTTTTGCTTCTTTCAGTTTTAATTCGGCAGCTTCTTTTTCTTTTTTTGCGTTATTAATTGTTAATATAATGGAGCTTTTCAAATTATCTATTACCTGATTAATTTTTAATTTATTAAAAAGCACTATAAAAATAAGCAATAATACTGCAAAATTAAAAGTATTTGATTCTACAACAGCATTCCAAAAACTCAATTCCTTGCCTCCTCGAATATTTTTGAAACAATCATTTCAGCTAAATTATCAATTTTGGGATCAAGTTCTTTATTCAAATTGTCTGCTTGCACAAGAAGATTTTCTTTAGCTGAACTTATTTTATTTTTTGAATTTTCTCTGGCTTGCATTAATATTTTAGAAGCCTTTTCATTAGCTAGAATTGTTTTTTCTGAAATAATTTTTTTTGAATTTTTTAGCGAATCATTTAATTTTTCATCTCTTTCTTTTAGTATTTTATCAGCCTCCATATCAGATTTTTTCGCAGTTTCAATTGTTTCATCAATAAATTTTTGTCTTTCATTGATGATATTTCCAACAGGCTTATAGAATATTTTATTCATTATTATAGTGAATAAAATAAAACTAATTGCAGAGATAATAAATGTCGCATTAAATTCCATCAGATTATTTTCCTAACAACATAAATGCAATAACGAATGCGTATAGTGCACAGGCTTCTGACAACGCAGCACCCAAAAGGAAGAAACCAAACGCCTTACCTGCAACTTCAGGTTGGCGAGACACTGCATCCATTAAACCTTTTGTTGCAAAACCAATACCAAGTCCGGCACCAACTGCACCAAAACCTATTGCAATACCTGCTCCTAGATGTGCCATTGAAACTAAATCTGTCATAATATTTTCTCCTTATTTTTAATGTTCTTCACCTGTAGCTGAACCGACATATGCTATCGTCAACATCATAAATACTGTAGCTTGAATAAATGCTACCAATATTTCAAAAAGCATAATTGGCAACGGCAAAAAATATGCCATGGCACCTAATGCTATTGATACAAGAATTTCTCCAGCAAAAATATTTGCGAAAAGTCGGATTGCAAGGCTTAACGGTCTTGTAAACATTTCCAATATTTCAACTAAAGCCATTACAATTCCTGTAAAACTAAAATCGTGTATAAAAAATTTTCGTCCTTTAGCCCTTATTCCCATAAAGACATAATAAACTAACACTATGATAGCCATTGCTGCTGTTAAATTTATATCGTTTGTTGGGGAGGCTAATTCACCTTCTCTAATGTGCACCAATCTTAATGGAAGCTGACCCATTAAGTTAGCGGTCAATATGAATAAAAACAAAGATGCAACAAGTGGAATATGTTCTCTGTTTTTACCCTCAATCATGGTATCCAAGGTTCCGTAGAAAAATTTCATTACAGCTTCTGATACAGTTTGCATTTTATTGGGAACAAAAGAGAGATTTCTTGTAGAAATAAATGCAACAATAATTAAAAATAGCATTGCAAACCACATAGTAAATATTGTATCAAGGTTAACTGATATGTTGTGTCCTGCAATATTAAATATATATAACCAATGTTCCATGAACTTCCCTTTGTAATTATTTTAAAACGATAAAAAAAAATTAGCAAATTTTTTATGTTTGTTTTAATATAAGATAGATTAGAGGGAGAGCATGTATACTGTAAAACGACTTGAAAAAGTCAATTCAACAAACCTTTTTGCAAAACAGAATTTATCAGAAATTGACGATAAAACTGTAATTAGTGCTGATAGACAAACAAATGGTCGTGGGCGGTTTAACAGGTCTTGGATTGACCTTGGGATTGATAATGTATTTGCAACTATTGTTTTAAAGCCATCTAAAAATTTCAAAAGTGTTTACACTAATCTTACGCAATATTTATCTGTGGTTATATCGCAAACTCTTGAAGAATATGGTGTTGAAACTTCTATAAAATGGCCGAACGACGTTTTAATAAATGGCAAGAAAATAGCTGGTATACTTTCAGAAACAGTTATGCAAGGTTCAACATTTAAAGGTATAATGTTAGGTTTTGGTATAAATTTAAATGCAGAAGCTATAAGTCTTGCTGAAATCAAGGATAAAGAAGCTACCGCTTTAAATCTTGAAACATTAGTAAATCATGTTGATAAAGAAGATTTTTTGAATAAGTTATTATACAGATTTTTTGATAAGTATGAAGAATTCCTAAAAACAGGCTTTGTGATGATAAGTGATTATTATATTAGCAGAGCTTGTTTTTTGAATAAAGAAATTTCAGTACAAGTTTTGAATGAAAAGAAAACAGGTTTTGCTAAAAAAGTTAATGATTTAGGGGAACTTGTTATAGAAAACGAAAACAGTGAATTAGTATTAACAATGGGAGATATATTATGAGTGAAAACTTAATTGAAGGTTTAACACTTTTGGCTATGGGAATGGGCTTTGTTCTAACATTCTTGTGCATTATGATTGTATCAATGCATATTATGTCAAATATTGTAGTGTATTTGAATAAAATTTTTCCTGTAGCTGTTGAAGAAACCTCTAAAAAATCAACATCAAAAGCTGCCGGCGATGACGCCGCAATTGCTTTAGCATTGGCTGCAGCTATGGTAAGAAAGTAAGTTAAGGAAGGAAATAAAGATATGGCAAAAAAATTAATCAAAGTAATGGATACCTCGTTTAGAGACGGGTTCCAATCTATATACGGGGCAAAAGTTCTCGTTGAAGATTTTATTCCTGCTTTGCAGGCTGCTGTAAATGCAGGGCTAAACCACTTTGAAACAGCAGGTGGTGCCAGATTTCAGGCTCCAATATTTTTCTGTAATGAAAATGCTTTTGAAACTATGGATAAAATTAGAGCTGCAGTAGGACCTGATGTAAAATTACAATCACTTGCACGTGGTGTAAATGTTGTAGGATTGAATTCTCAACCTCGTGACGTTATTGATTTGCACGCAAAAATGTTTGCAAAACACGGAGTTAATGTTATTAGAAATTTTGATGCTTTGAATGATGTTAATAACTTAATAGATTCTGCTAACAGCATAAAAAAACATGGGCTTCAGCATGAAGTAACAATCACGATGATGGAGCTTCCATATGGTTGCGAAGGTGCTCATGATGCAGATTTTTATGAAAGAGTTTTGAGAAATATTTTGGATGCAGGTATTCCGTTTGATAGTTTGGCATTCAAAGATGCATCCGGTACTTCAAACCCAAGAAAAGTTTATGAAACTGTAAGAAGAACAAGAGAAATTTTAGGTTCTGAAGCTCATATCAGATTCCACTCTCATGAAACTGCTGGAACAGGCTTGGCAGCATATTTGGCTGCTCTTGATGGTGGTGCTGACGGAATAGATTTGGCTATGAAACCTGTTTCAGGCGGAACAGGTCAACCGGATATCATTTCTATGTGGCACGCATTGAAGGGAACTGACTACGACTTAGGATTAGATATCGCTAAAATTATGGAAACAGAAGAAATCTTTAAGGAATGTATGAAAGATTATCCGATTTCTCCAATTTCTTTGGCCGTCAATCCTATTTTGATTCAAGCTCCTCTACCTGGTGGCGCTACAGCTACAACTGTTAACCAATTAAAAGACATGGGCTTGTTAGATAAATTCCCGAAAGTAATTGCAAATATGAAAGAAGTTGTTGAAAGAGGTGGGTTTGCAACATCTGTAACTCCTGTTTCTCAATTCTATGCTCAACAATCTTTCTTAAATGCAATATCTGAAAAACCTTGGGATCAAGCAAACCCAGGATATGCAAAAATGCTTTTAGGTTATTTTGGCAAAACTCCTTGTGAACCTGATCCTGAATTGGTTAAATGGGCTGAAGAAAAAACAGGTTTACAACCAACAACTGAAAAAGTTGTTGATTTAAATGAAAAAGATCCTGAAAAAGGTCTTAAAGCGGCTGAAGAAAGATTAAAAGCAGCAGGATTACCTGTTACTGATGAAAATCTATTTATTGCAGCTGCTTGCAAGGACGGAAACCTTGATAAAGGTATCGATTTCTTGCTTGGTAAAGGTAAAGTTTCTGTTAATAAAAAATCAGCAGAAGCTCAAAACGCACAAGCTCAAGCATCAAGCAATTCTAATGAGTACACTGTTACCGTCAACGGCAAAAAATATGCAATCGCTTTTGAAGGTCAAAAAGCTACAGTTAACGGAAAACTTTATGATTACAGCGTTAAAGAAGGTATCGAGGCTACTCCTGTTTCAGCAGGTGAAGGTACTCCTGTTAAAGCAGCTTTACCTGGAGTTGTGTTAAAAGTTCAGGTTTCTGTTGGTGATACAGTTTCAGAAGGTGATGTATTGCTTGTTGTAGAAGCTATGAAAATGGAAACAGAGATTAAGTCTCCTGTTTCAGGTACTGTTAATTCAGTTGATGTTGAACTTGGCAGTAAAATAAAAACAGGCGATGTATTGGTAACTATAGGATAGGGGGAAGTAAATGAGTATAAGTATTACAGAAGGTTTACAAACCCTTTGGGATTCTACAGGTATAATGGGATTTGCTCATTCTGCGCAGAATGCATTTTCAAATTCAGAAATTACCGGAGTTCAACAAATTTTATCTGCACATGGACAATGGATTATGATTTTAATCTGCTTGTTCTTGTTGTGGTTAGGTATAAAAAAACAGTTTGAACCTTTACTTTTGGTTCCGATTGCATTTGGCGGATTGCTTTCAAACATACCTATGCCATTGGGTGAAGAAATAGCAGGCCCTAACGGATTTTTAGGGATTATATTTGAGGCTGGTATTCATAAAGGACTATTCCCATTAATAATATTTATGGGCGTTGGCGCTATGACAGATTTTGGTCCTTTGATTGCAAATCCCAAAATGGCACTATTAGGCGGAGCTGCGCAATTCGGCATATTCGGAGCTTTATTGATGGCTTTTTGTGCTTTCGGATTTACTTTGCCGGAAGCTGCTTCAATTGGTATTATAGGCGGTGCTGATGGACCGACATCAATATATGTAACTACTAAATTGGCAACACATTTGTTAGGACCTATTGCTGTTGCGGCATATTCATATATGGCTTTGGTTCCGGTTATTCAACCTCCAATTATGAGATTGTTAACTACAAAGAAAGAACGTCAGATTGAGATGACTCAGTTGAGAGAAGTTTCAAAGAGAGAAAAGATTGTATTTCCTCTTATGATTTTGCTTCTTTGCGTATTATTATTGCCTAGTGCTTGTCCTTTGTTGGGTGCGTTATGCTTTGGTAATTTGTGTAAAGAGTGCGGTGTTGTAGAAAGGTTATCTGATACAATGCAAAATGCATTAATAAATATTGTAACTATTTTCTTAGGATTATCTGTTGGTTCAAAATTGTCAGCAGATCAATTCTTGACTATACAAACAATATTCATTTTAGTATTGGGTATTTTAGCATTCTCATTTGCAACTGCCGGTGGTGTGTTGATGGCAAAATTAATGAACATATTTTCAAAAACAAAAATCAATCCGCTTATCGGTGCAGCAGGTGTATCTGCGGTTCCGATGGCAGCACGTGTTGCTAATAAAGTCGGTTTGGAAGAAAATCCTCAAAACTACTTGTTGATGCACGCAATGGGACCTAATGTTTCTGGTGTAATTGGTTCTGCCGTTGCTGCCGGTTTGTTATTGGCGTTGTGTCATTAATATTTATTCAAGATTTTTAAAAGCTCCTCGAAAGGGGAGCTTTTTTGTGTATAATATATTTATGAAAAATGATGATATTAAATTACATTATTCTTTGTTGCCGGCATTTGATTGTGACGAACCTTTAAAAGAAGCGTTTCTCTCAGGAGTTAAGGTGTCAGGAGTTACTGTTTATCGAGTTTCAGATAAAAAGATTTTGGCGCAATATCCTGTCTTAATTGAGAACTCAACCCATTTTGATGAGTTTGAAGAGGAAATGAAAAAGACGGGCAAAGTACTCTATGATAAAGTTTTGGAATGTCTAGAACAAGATAAAGTGTTTGAATTCTCTGATTTGTTTTCAAATGCTCAATGTGGTAATTGTAGTGGCTGTGGAAAGTGCCATTAATGCATCGAAATTCCTTTTTCATTAAAATACAAAACTTTATCAGCAGTATGAAGAACGTAATATTTTGTTCCATTTTCATCAACTTCAAGTGCAGGTAATTGGACTGTATTAGAACCGCTTTTACCGATTTTTAATTTACCATTTTCGTCAAAGTTGTCGCCGTTAACCTCTTTACTTACTAAGGCTTTATATAAATCAGTTTTTCTTAGTAACTCCAGAGCTTCAGGTTTATTCTTTTCCTGAAATATTGCAATTTTGTCGCAGTTGTTGCCCAAATGACTTGATAAAATTTCGTCAGCAAAGTCGTCTCTATATTTTGGATTTAGATTTTCTCCGGCTTTTAGTTGTACATCTAATCTAGAAGACGTTATTCCATCGTTAATTGTTTCCGGTGGTATATTATTTTTAGTTTGATTCCTAAAGAAATTAGCATCAGGCTTTATGTCAACCGGCTTACCATTAATGTAAATTTTGCCAAGATTAAGCTGTTTATCGCTGTATTTTGTTGGAATGGCAAACTCTTCTTCCTGAGGGGCAGACTGAAGTTTTTCTTTAGTAGTATCAATTTGTGGTTCTTTTGTTTTTTCTGTCTTTGTTTTTGAACTAATTTTATTGTCTGCAAATTCCACTGATGTACCTGTCGAATCAAAGTACAATAAATTATCTTTGCCATGAATTACAAAGTATGTTTTGCCTTCAGCGTCTTTGCCAATTGTTGGTAACTGTATACTGTTTCCACTATCACCTCTCGGTATTAAATTGCCGCTTTCATCAAAGTTGTCACCATTAACTTCGTTGCTAATTAAAGCTTTGTACAAATCTGTGCTCTCAAATGCTTCTTTCTGATTTTCCGGTCGTCTTTTTCCATCAGAATCTGTTACAATTCTACTATTGTTATTAAGATGCTTTGACAATATCTTATTGTATAAACTATAAGCATTAGTATCATTTTTATTAATTTCTTTACCTGGTTTTATTGATACTGTAACTTTATCACCGGCATTTCCAAGTTTATCTAAGTTATTGTTTGCAAAATAATTAGAATTAAATTTATCTTCAATTATATTTCCGTTAACTTTAACTTCACCGAGATTCATTTTGGTAGGGTCATAATCCTCTCTGGGAGTGAACGGTTTATTGTCTGGGACAAATAATTTCTGCCCTATAAGAATTAAGTTAGGATTTTTTATTTGTGGATTTAATTTTAATAATGCATCTAAAGTAGTATTGTTCTCTCTTGCGATGCGAATCAGATAATCGCCTCTTGCGACTGTATAAACATAATTATTACCATTTACACCGTTTGTACTCATATTCTTCTCCTATAATTAACAGCATTTATATTATCGGATTAATATATATTTTTCTTTAATATTTTTTTTTAATCTTAATATAACTTAAAAATTTATAAAATTTTTTTTGTAAAATAACTGTATTTTTTTCTAAATATGATATATAATAATAAAAAAAGGAGTTTCATATGTCTATAGATGATGCACTTGTTATGATTCTAGCAGGCGGTGAGGGAAAGAGATTATATCCTTTAACAAAAGATAGAGCAAAGCCTGCAGTTCCATTTGGGGGAAGATATAGGATTATTGATTTTGTCTTGAATAATTTTATTAATTCTGGATTTTTTAAAATAAAAGTACTCACCCAATATAAATCTGATTCATTAAGCAAGCACATTACAAGGGGATGGCCTTTGTCTCCGTTTTTAAATCAATATGTCGATTTGGCACCTGCTCAAATGCGCACAGGTATGGATTGGTATAAAGGTACTGCCGATGCTATTTATCAGAATATATTTCATATAACAGATGAAGATCCTGACTATGTTTGTATATTTGGCGGAGATCATATATACAAGATGGATGTTTCTCAAATGCTTGATTTTCATAAGGAAAAAGAAGCAGATTTAACAATTTCAGCTATTCCGATTCCTATTGAAGAAGCACACGAATTTGGAATTATTGAGGTAGATGATAATTGGAAATTAACTAATTTTGTTGAAAAACCACAGTATAAACCAAAATCTATACCCGGAAATCCAAATATGTGTTTGGCATCTATGGGTAATTACATTTTTAACAAGGATATATTATTAGATGCAATAGAAAGAGATGCGAAGTTAGAAAATTCAAATCACGATTTTGGAAAAAATGTAATTCCAATGCTGCTAAATGAAGGTAAAAGAATATTTGTATATAACTTTGCTCAAAATACTTTTGCCGGTATGTCAGAAAGGGAAAAGGGCTATTGGAGAGATGTTGGTAGTATTGATGCGTATTGGCAGGCTAATATGGATTTGTTAGACTATGATCCTGAGTTGAATATTTATTCACAAGATTGGCCATTAAGAACATTTAACTATAACTACCCTCCAGCAAAATTCATCTGGGAAGTTGAAGAAAGAGTTGGTATGGCGACAAACTCAATGGTTTCAGAAGGTTGTATTGTTTCTGGTGGAGGCTTGTCAAGATGTATTTTGTCACCTAAAGTAAAAGTTAACAGTTTTTCACAAATTTCTGACAGTATATTAATGGAAAATGTTGAGGTTGGCAGATATTCCAAAATCAGGCGTGCAATAATTGATAAAAACGTTGTTATACCTCCAAATACTCAGATTGGATTTGATAGAGCCGAAGACGAAAGACGTGGTTTCCATGTTTCTGCGGGTGGAATAACTGTAGTCCCAAAAGGTGCAAAATTATAATTTTGATTTCATATATAAATAAAAATACTTGGACTTCTGTTCAAGTATTTTTTTGTAAATTTTTTGTAATAAATCATTATATTCAGGCAATCCACGATCTTCATAATCTTTATTGGTTTGGGTGGAAAAATGCGCATTAATAGTACTGGTGTAGAAAAATTTTATAATAATGCTCAACAAAGGGTGCTTAATTTGTTCCCTAATAAGGTGTGCAAAGGTACAGGTGCTATAAATTTCTTTAAGAGTACGGGAGAAAATATTTCGTCTGCAGAGCAAAGACTAATTCTGGGAGCTTCTGCCCTAATGTCACAACCATTTATTGATGCTAATAACAAAAATGTTGATGAAAAAACTCGAAAAGTTTCTGTAGCAAGAACAATTGCTAAAATTATTGCAGGCACAACAACAGGATTTATCATAAGAAAAGGTTGTATAAGTGCTATAAAAGCTTTATCTAAACCAAATGCTGCAGGTGTTCCTAAATATAAAACATTTTTCACCCCTAATGTTGTAAAACAGACGAATACTGATGCATTTATGCAATATAGAAATGCTATGGGAACTATTGTTGCGTTAGTTGTAATGATGTTTACTAACTTTGCTATTGATGCTCCGTTAACAAGATATTTAACTAATAATTTAGTTAAAAAGCAGGAGGATAAAGATGTCAGCGTTAAATAATTTATTCTCCAATTTTAAGAATGCACTGTATAAAAATTACGGCGAAAACCCAGGCAAAATGCTTGTACATACCGGAGTTTTGGGCTGGGTTTTATCTTCACTTGCACAAGTAAGCGCAATTGTTTTTAATGATAAGATTTCTACAGAACAAAAGAGTTTTTTAATTCCTCAAGAAATAGCTGATGCAGGTGTAAATATTTTATCATTTTATTTAATTACTAGTTCGTTTAAAAGAGTTGCTTCAAAACTTGTAAAAACAGGTAAATTGTCAACAAAGCCAATAAGAGAATTTTTATCAAAAAATGGTTTGAATTCTCCGAAATACATTGGCAACAGAAAATTTAATATAGAAAATCTTGCAAATTTTCAGGATATTAAATCTGAATACAGACCATTTAAAAATGGTGTTGATGTCGTTGCAAGTACGGTAGGTTCAATAATTTCTTGTAATATTGTAACTCCGGTATTGCGTAATGAATATGCAGCAAAAAAACAGAAACAGGCTTTAGCAAAAATGCATGAAAATGAACAAAAAATAGTTTATCCAAAGGGCGTTTCAATTAGTGATTATCAAAAATTATCTGCCATGAAATATTCAAACAGCGGGTATTTAAAAATATAATAAAAAACAAATCCTGCTAAAATAAATGCCACAATAATCAAAAATATGTGTAAGACTTGATCAATATTTCCTATTACATTTTCATGCTTTAGTTCTTTTTGCACAACATTTATAACTTTTTTTGAAAAATCAGATTTAACATTTTCTTTTGTCTTTACGAATGATTCGTACATTATATTTTTAAACTTGTATATATTTTCTAACTCTTTTCTTGCTAAAGGGTTTGAAATTGCTAATTTTTTTATTTTAATATTTTCATCTGATGATAATTCATTATCTATATATGCGGACAAATTAGTTTTAAATTCCTTGTACTGCTTAGTATCATAATTTTCGGTTTTTGTATCAAATGCAATATTTTCTCGATTATTTTTGCTCTTTTCGAGTATATTAAGATATTTTTCCATACAATCAGGGCATTTTTCTAAATGGTCTTTTACTAATTTTTTTAAAAGTAAATTTAGTGTTCCCTCAGCATAAAAATTTAATAATGCACTTACTTGTATGCAATTTAACCCTTTTTTTGCCATTTTGTCTCCTTAAATATATGTTTTTAATTCTTCCTGCAGTTTTGCTCTTGCCCTGGCTATTCTTGATTTTACAGTCCCTACATTTGAACTAGTTGCAATTGCTATTTCATCATAGCTAAGGCCTTGAAACTCTCTTAAAATTATTACTATTCTAAAAGCTTCAGGTAAAGCTAAAATTGCTGATTTTATAGTATTTTCAAGTTCATTTGATAAGCATTTTTCGTTTGGTTTACATTTTTTATCAGGAAGTTGTATGCTTATTTGAGGTTTATCTTCAATTTCTTGTTCGAGTGAAATTGTTTCGGGCTTTCGGTTATTTTTTCTAACTTGATCATAATACAAATGTGTAACTATCTGATTTGCCCAACTTTTAAACAATTTTGGATTTTTCAGTGAATGTAGATTTTTTGCAATTCTAATCAATGCTTCTTGTGTTAAATCAGATACTTGTTCACTGTTATTACTTAGATAATTTAGTGAAGCAAATATATTTTTTTGAATTCTTTTTATTAATTCTTCAATAGCGTTCAAATCGTTTTGCTGTGATAGCACAATAATTTCTTCTAGCGACATTTTTTTGTATTGATGTCTTGTCCCAAACATGAAAAAATCTCCTTAAAGACAATATAAAGGAGATTTTATTTTTATTACTCAGACCAATAGGTATAATCAAGTGTATATAATAAAATTTTTACTTTGCACTAATGTAACCGTTAATTGCTGTATAAGCTGCGACATAAGGTGAAGCGAGATATATTTCACCATTAACGTTTCCCATTCTACCTTGAAAATTTCTGTTTTGAGTTGCTAAACAGATTTCGCCATCAGCAAGAGTGCCTGCATGAACTCCAACACAAGGTCCACATCCGGGAGGTAAAATTACTGCATTTGCTTCAACAAAAATATTTATTAATCCTTCATCTAATGCTTTTAGATATACATCTTTAGATGCTGGGCAAATAAGCATTCTAACATCAGAATTAACCTTTTTACCTTTAAGTATTTTTGCAACAACACGCAAATCCTCAATTCTACCGTTAGTACAGGTTCCGACATATACTTGATTAACTTTAATATTATTCAAGTCTTCTGCCAACTTTGTATTATCGACAGTATGCGGACAAGAAACAGTATGTTTAATTTCAGCTGCATTAATTTTTATTATACGTTCATATACTGCGTCAGTATCCGGTTTTAATGTTCTGAACTTATCTTCACGCCCTCTTTCTTTCAAATAAGCCCTTGTTTTTTCATCTGCAACAAATAATCCGGCTTTTGCACCTGCTTCTACAGCCATATTTGCAAGTGTAAACCTTTCTGACATTTCCATGTTCTCTATAGTGTCGCCACAAAACTCTAATGCTTTATATGTTGCACCATCAGCTCCAATCATACCTATTAAATGCAACATCAAATCTTTAGAGCATATTCCTTCATTAAATTCTCCTGTTACCTCAATCTTATATGTAGCCGGAACTTTTAACCATGTTTTTCCCAATGCCATTGCAACTGCAATATCAGTAGACCCCATTCCTGTTGCAAATGCTCCGAGTGCCCCAGATGTGCAAGTATGAGAATCAGCTCCAACAAGAATTTCACAAGGATTTACAAAAGTCTCAACAAGCCTTTGATGGCAAACACCGGCACCAACGTCAGATAAAACAGCACCATAATCCTTTGAAAATTCTCTTAATACGGTGTGTGTATTTGAAAGTTCTTTTCTTGGACTAGGCGATGCATGATCTATAAATAATATAGTCCTTTCCGGATTAAAAAGTTTTTCTTTACCTAATTTTTTAAATTCTTGTACTGTTAAAGGACCCGTTCCATCTTGTACTGCAGTTACGTCAACTTTTGCAATAACTAATTCGCCTGCTTTTACCAAATGGTCTGTATGTTCAGATATTATTTTTTCTGCTAATGTTTGCCCCATAGGTGACTCCTTTTTGTCTTATTATATCACAAAAATTATCTAC
>CAMPBE010000018.1 GCA_946636615.1 uncultured bacterium
ATACCCATACGGACTATAAAGCAGATTAGAGGACAAGCCTCAATCTGCTTTATGGTGTCGACGGGGGGACTTGAACCCCCACAGCTCTCGCCACATGCACCTCAAGCATGCGTGTCTACCATTCCACCACATCGACTTGGTATTATATATTCTATAAAATTATATTAAATTGTCAAACTTTAACATACCTGCGATGTGCTGGATGTTGTCTTTGACAACCCTCTCCTAGAAAGATTATTAATCTTTCTAGTCGGCAGAGTACCACATCGACTTGGTATTATACATTCTATAAAATCATATTAAATTGTCAAACTTTACCATACCATCGATGTGCTGGATGTTGTCTTTGACAACCCTCTCAAAAAACAGATATCATCGGATTTTGCGCCTCGCATTAAACGCCACCCCTCCAAACCAAATCGAAAAGTGTGATTTCCGATTATGGTTTGTCATCTCTCGCCTTACAGGCTCGTGGCTCTGCTCGGCTTGTGCCACATCGACTTGGTTGAATTATTTTCAAACCCATGATAGCATATCAATATGTTTTGTAAACAGGTTGGAATGTTATGAAAAAAGATTTTAATGAAACGATTGCATACAAATATGGAGTTTTTTGCGGATTTTTAATTTTGATTGCTTACGGTTATTTGTTATTAAATACTACTTATAGTTTGTTTAATACAGATATTTCTGCTGTTAAATCAGGATTTGGAATTATTTTAAGCATAATAGTACTTTTTACAATACCTTTTTATATAATCGGATGCATTATTCAAATTGTTGAACTCTTAAAAGGTAATTTTTTACCGAAACTAAATTTGCCTGATATAAGCAGCAAGTTTGCATTTACTTTATATATTTTATATTCAATAATACTCCCTATTGCTATTTGTATGTGCAGTTGGGAAGCTTTTATATTTGTCATACCAATGATTATTATATTTGCACTTAATCTTTCAATATTTTCATTCTTAAAAAAATGACATAGAATAAAACGCAAATTTTTGTGTAAAAAAGATTCTTCGCTATCGCTCAGAATAACGAAGAATCTTTTAATTAATATTAAAGAATAGCCAAAATCTAATGGATCTACGTGCCTAGCACCTAGCCTTTTACTTGGCTCATTACTTCTTCTGCAAAGTTGTCTTGACGTTTTTCCAAACCTTCGCCAAGCATATATCTTGTGAATGCTGTTACTGTCAATTTACCTTCGATTAATTGACCTACTGTTACGTCAGGGTTTTTGATAAACGGTTGTTCTAAAAGAACTTTTCCTGCCATCAATTTGTTTACTCTGCCTTCAACAATTTTTGCTCTGATTTGTTCTGGTTTTTTCAACAAATCTTCTTTACCCATTTCGATTTCAGTTTCATGGTCGATTACAGATTGAGGAATTTCTGCTCTTGTAATAAATTCAGGAGCAGATGATGCGATATGCAAACAAATATCATTCATCAATTCATCATCTTTTTTATCTGTTTGAATCAATACGCCAATTTTACCGTTATGAATATAAGATGCTGTATTACCTTCGTAACGAACAAATCTTCTGAAAGTAATTTTTTCACCGATTGATGCAATTTTTTCTTTGATTACTTCAGAAATTAATTTGCCGCATTTTGGGCAAGTTGTATTTAACAAAGCATCAACGTCTGCAGGATTTGTTGTAGCTACAACTTCTGCCAAACCTGCTGTTAATTCTTTGAATTCTTCATTCTTTGCAACAAAGTCTGTCTCGCAGTTTACTTCAACTAAAGCTCCTGCATTGTCTTGTATAGATGAGGCAACCAAACCTTCTGCTGCTACTCTGCCCATTTTTTTATCTGCAGATGCCATACCTTTTTGACGAAGTACGTCCATTGCTTTATCCATATCACCGTCTGTTTCAACAAGAGCTTTTTTAGCATCCATCATGCCTGCGCCTGTTTTATCACGGAGTTCTTTTACCATTTGAGCTGTAATGTTCATTTATTTCTCTCCTTTATTGTATAAAGGGTGAAAAATTTCACCCTTTATTGATTTTTGTTATGCTTCTTCTGTTGTTTCTTCTTTAGCTTCTTCTGCAGTTACACCGGCATCTTCAGCTTTGATAGCTTCAACTTTTTTTGAATTTGCATTTGCTGCTCTCAATTCTTTTCCTTCCAAAACTGCATCTGCCAATTTTGAAGTGATAAGTTTTATTGAACGGATAGCATCATCATTACCAGGAATAATGTAGTTAATTCCGTCAGGATCAGCATTTGTATCAGCCAAGCAAATTACAGGAATATGTAATTTATTAGCTTCTTGAATTGCAATATCTTCTTTCTTTTGGTCGATAATAAAGATAATATCAGGCAATCCTCTCATTTCTTTAATACCGCCTAAAGTTTTGCTCAATTTACCTAATTCTCTGTTCAATTTAGCGATTTCTTTTTTAGGCAATTTTTCAGCGTGGCCAGAATTGATAAAGTCTTCTAATTCTCTAAGTTTGTTAACACGGCCTCTGATAGTTTCAAAGTTTGTTAACATACCGCCAAGCCATCTTCTGTTAATATAGTATGCACCTGCTCTTTGTGCTTCTTCTACAACAACTTCAGCAGCTTGCTTTTTTGTACCTACAAATAAGACATTTTTGCCACGTGCAGCAAATTCTCTAACTGCAGCATAAGCTTCATCTAACAAATCAGTAGTTTTACGTAAATCGATTACATAAATACCGTTTCTTGCACCGTAAATATACGGTTTCATTTTAGGGTTCCATCTTTGAGTTTGGTGTCCAAAATGTACACCTGCTTCTAAAAGTTCAATCATAGATGCTGTTGGCATCGCTTTTCTCCTTTTTCTTAACTTATTGTACTACGGGCTATACAGTCTCATCTTATAAATCTAAGACTAGGGCAAAACCTATCAGACTAGTGTAACCAATTAAATACTACTACAAACATACTGATTTGCAAATTTTTATTGAGTTTTATTAAAAATTTTTAATTTTAGCAAATTAATCCACAGACCATTTTTTGGGGTCAAAACGCAAGTCCTTAACTTTCATTTTTAAAGACTTTAAATATGGTTCAAATTTTACTAACAATTGAGTTTTTCTTAAAGTTAATTCCTGAGCTACAATTGCATTCTTACAGGCAATAACCATTACACCGCCGCCCAGCATTGAATACGGCTTTGATTGATTGGAAAATTTTTCTCCGGCAACTTTATCCCAAAATTTATATAAATTATTTCGGGTAATTGCTTTCTTTATCTCTTTGTTTTCCAACAAATCTTCTATTAACGATTCGCTTGTCACAAAATCTGTGTAGAGAACTTTTTTCAAAAGACTTACATACTCCTGTTTTTACCGAATTTGGATTAATTATTCTTTTGTGCTAATATCAAGGAATGGAATATTCTAAGTTTAATGATATCATAAAATCTTCTAAAAACATACTGATATTATCACACGTAAACCCCGACGGTGACACATTAGGTTCTATGTGTGGTTTATATTGCGCAATTTTAGAAAATTTTAAGAAAAAATGTGATATGGCAGCAATGTCAAAAATTCCTGACATTTATATGCATATGCCAAATATTGATAAAGTTAAACATATTGATGAAATTGACAAATCCCGTGAATACGATTTAGTAATAAATGTTGATATAGCAGCTATTGATAGGGCCTGTGACGGCAAGATTTTATTCGATAAAGCTAAAAGTACTATAAATATTGATCACCACAAAACAAATAATGCATATGGAAATTTAAACTTTATAAACCCCGATGCAAGTTCAACAGGTGAGGTTTTGTTTGGAATATTTAATGAATTGAATTGGAAAGTAAACCTAGATTGTGCTAATTGCCTTTACATAGCAATTTTAACAGACACAGGTTCTTTCAGATTTGACAACACAAAACCTAAAACTTTTGAAAGCGCAGCAAAACTCGTTGAAATAGGAGTTAATCCATCTGATATTTACAAAAAAGTTTATGAATCAGATTCAAAAACTCTTGTGATGTTTCAAGCCTATTGTATAAGCAAAGCAAAATTTTTAAATAACGATAAAATTGCATATACTGTTGTTTACAAAAAAGATATGGAAAAATTTTCTGCCGGCGATGAATGTATGGAAGGGCTTACTGAAAAATTAAGAGCTATAGTTTCAACCAGAATTGCATTTGTGGCAAAAGAAATGAAATCAGGAGGAACAAAATTTTCAATGCGAAGCAAATTTACGGATGTTGCACAAATTTGCGAACTATTTGGCGGCGGCGGACACAAATTTGCCGCAGGCTGCACTATTAAAGCACCTGTTGAAGATGCAGTAAAAATGGTTTTAAAAGAGATTGAAAGCAGAGAAATATAATGAATTTTAACGATTTTATAAGAGGAGTCAAAAGACTTATTATATCAATTATAAAAAACGATTTCTACGGAATGGCTGCAGAAATGGGCTTTATGATGGTTATAGGCATTTTTCCCTTTATGCTGTTTCTAACCGCTGTTTTTGGTTGGTTAGGGAACAGATATTATATGGAGCCTATTCTTAGATTTATGTCAAATGTCATGCCTAATCAGGCTGTAGAGCTTGTAAGGACAGTTCTTTCAGAAGCAATGATATTTTCCCACGGAAAACTAATGGCTATAATTGGTCTGTGTGTAACAATTGTCCTATCAACAAATGCAATTGCAGTTGTTTTAAAAGGGTTAAATGTTGCTTATAAAGTTACAGAAACAAGAAACTTTGTATATACAAGAATACTTGCTTTTTTAATGATGTGTGTTGATGTAATGGTTACTTTTTTAAGTATAAACTTAATTATTTTCGGTCGAACAATTATCAACTTTATGATTAACCATTTCAATATGTCTGATATGGAAGCTGTTTTATGGTTGGTTTTACGTTGGCCGGTTGCATTTGCTGCATTATTTTTAATGGCATTTTTAAGTTATTACATATTGCCGGACTTGAAAGGAAATGAAAGATTTAAAAGAAAGAGCGCAATACCGGGGACTTGGTTTTTTACAACTTTTTGGTTGGTTGGGTCTTGGGGTTTTTCAATATACGTAAACAACCTTAGAACGTACAATATGGTTTACGGTACAATCGGTGCTTTTGCAGTATTAATGGTTTGGCTTTACTATACCTCAATTCTTATTTTAGTCGGCGGTGAGATAAATTCTCAAGTATATAACCAGCTTGAGAGAAAAGCACAAGAAATAAGAGATGATTTTGCAAAGCTGTCTATAATCGACAAATTAGTTAATAAAGTAAAACATGAGATAACAAAATCTCCGGAAGAATAATTACACCATTTAGAGGATTAGGACTTCAAAAAAATAAGTCAAAATATAAATGGGTTATATGTTGAGGGTAGTTTTATGTCTGAGAGAGTTTTTTATCCGCAAAACAACGGAGAAATATCTGACTCTATAACACAGAGTTGGACTGAGCAGGCTATTGAGTGCTATTCAATAAATTGCGATTGCTCAAAATGTTCATTGCGTGGGGGCAAATATTCTTTTATTTGTCAAATGCCGAAAGTTGTAAAAATTTTGGTAAATTCAGTAGGTGTGCCAAAATTTGCATAATTTATTTGCACATAAATATTAATCCTTAAAAAAAGATTAATAAATCGTAAATAACTCAAAATATGAGTTATCATTACGATAGGAGATAATATTTATGGAATACAAAGATTATTATGATATTTTGGGTGTAAAACGAAGTGCTACAGATTCTGAAATTAAATCGGCATACAGAAAACTCGCACGTAAATACCACCCGGATGTCAATAAAACAAAAGAAGCTGAAAGCAAATTTAAAGATATAAATGAAGCATATGAAGTATTGGGCGATAAACAAAAACGCCAGAGATATGATAGTTTAGGCTCAAATTGGCAAGGTGGACAAAGTTACACCCCACCTCCAGGATTTGAAAATTTTGGTTTTGGAAGCGGACAAGGCTATCAGAGTTTTAATTTTAACGGACAAGACCTTGGCGGATTTTCTGACTTTTTCAGCTCATTATTCGGCGATATGATGGGTGGTGGAGGAACCGCCCAAGGGATGAATTTTGGCGGTTTTGATTTTGGTGGAGCACAACAGACTTCCAGCAGACGAAGAAGACCTGAACCACAGTCATCTGAAAACCTTGACGTTACAAAAACTTTAAATGTAACGGCAAGAGATGTTTTTGATAAAAAACCGATAAAAGTAACCTACAACAACATGGAGCGCTGTACTCAATGCCATGGCGGCGGTTATTGTTCTAATTGCGGCGGAACAGGAATAAAAACAGAATTAAAGACCATTAACGTTAAACTTCCGCCTGATATTACAGAAGGTAAAAAAATGAGAATTAAAGGAGAAGGTCAAACTGATGCATACGGCAGAAAAGGAGACTTGTACCTTATAATTCATTTTAAAGATAATGAATATGAAATTGACGGTTCGGATTTAACAAAAGAGGTAGAAATATTTCCGCACGAAGCTGTCTTAGGCTGTAAAAAAGACATAGAAACTCTGCACGGAAAAATCGGAATAAAAATTCCGCCAAAAACATCATCAGGTCAATCCTTGAGATTAAAAGGTCTTGGTTTACCCAAAAAGGGCGGCGGATATGGAAACCTAAACGCAAGAATAAAAATAGTTATTCCTAAAAATATTTCGGATAAACAAATTGATTTATACAAAAAAATAGCAGAATCTTAAAATTAGGCAGGTTGTTTTATCCAAAAATGGGAACCTAAACCGTCAGGTCTTAAGAAATTTACTTCATATCTTGCCATATCATCAGCATTATTTGCTCGTTGAATATGTGTAATTGCACCTTCACGCGGTTCTGTAAACCTTAGCCATTCAAAAAATTCCGGATTTTTTCTATCTCTGGTGAATTTACAAACTTAATAAAAACACTAATTTTATTGACAATATCCCTCATAACATGCGACACTTATATGGGGGATATTAGCATGACAAAACAGACTTTTTTACACGATAAGCACGTTCAACTTGAAGCAAAAATGGTTGATTTTGCAGGTTGGCACATGCCTGTTCAATATACATCCATTATCGAAGAGCATAACACTGTACGAGAAAATGTAGGACTTTTTGATGTTTCTCATATGGGAGAAGTGTTTGTTTCAGGAAAAGATTCTCTTGTGTTTTTAAACAGTATTGTTCCTCAAGATATTTCAAAGCTACCATATGAAAAGGCTGTATATTGTCAATTGCCAAAAGAAAATGGCTGCTTGATTGACGATTTAATAATATACAAATTGGGGATTTTAGAATATCTTGTAATTTGTAACGCATCGAGAGTTGATGAAGATATCAATTGGATGAGCATTAACAGTAAAGGGTATGATGTTAAAATTGACAATCAATCTCACAACTATTCACTATTGGCAATTCAAGGTCCTAAAGCAGATGCTTTGATGAGAAAAATGGGATTAAAAACTCAACAGGATTCGTTCACTATAAAACCTGCCACAATCGCAGGAATTAAGCTCTTAGCGTCTCGAACAGGATACACAGGTGAAGATGGGTATGAAATTCTTTTTGAAAATAAATATGCAGAATTTTTATGGGACAAAATATTAGAAAACGGCAAGGAATTTGGCATAAAGCCAATTGGACTTGGTGCTAGGGATACTTTAAGGCTTGAGGCAGGATTGCACTTGTACGGTAATGATTTAGATGAAAATACTACTCCGATCGAAGCAGGTTTGTTTTGGTCCGTCCCAAAAGATAAATCTGCAAATTACAACGGAAAAAATGTTATAATGGAACAGATAGCAAACGGAGTTTCTAAAAAGCTTATCGGATTAAAAATGCTTGACAAATCTATCGCAAGACACGAATACGATGTATATTTCAAAGGCGAAAAAGTCGGATATATAACCAGTGGAGCTCCATCACCGACATTGAAAGAAAATATTGCTCTTGCATATGTAAAAAATGATAAAGAAATTTGCGAAAACACAACTGTACAAGTTATGATAAGAGAAAAATTACACGATGCACAAGTTGTAAAAAGACCGTTTGTGCAAAAGAGAAATAAAGTTAGACTTAGTTAGTATAAGGAGAATTTAATGAGTATTACAGAAAAAGTTTTATGTACAAAATCTCATGAGTTTTTGTTTGACAATGACAACGGGATTTACACTGTTGGTCTAACAGATTACGCTGTAGAACAACTTGGCGACATTGTTTTCTTAGAATTACCTGAGGTTGGAACAGAATTTGGCAAAGGAGAAACTTTCGCAACTGTTGAATCAGTAAAAGCTGCTTCAGAAATATACATGCCAATAAGCGGTAAAGTTGTTGAAATTAATGAAGCCGCTGTTGATGCACCTGAATTATTAAACGAAGATAATTGGGAAAAAGGTTGGCTTGTAAAAATTGAAGCTACAGGCGAAAATTCAGAACAAGACGATTTAATGGAATACGAAGATTACAAAGAAGAATTGGAATAGTATGAAAAATTTTTTAGTACATAGTGAAGAAACTAAACGCGATATGTTATCCGATATCAAAGTGAGCTCGATTGAGGATTTATTTAAACAGATTCCACAATCTGCCAGAATGGGCGAACTACAGCTTGAAGACGCTATAAGCGAAATGGAAACTCAAAAAAAAATAAAAGCACTTGCGAGAAAAAACAACACAGATTTTGTTTATTTTATCGGTGGGGGTGCTTATAATAAATTTATTCCGGCTTGCATATCACAGGTTGCAAACAGATTTGAGTTTTTGACGGCATATACTCCATATCAGCCTGAAATTTCTCAAGGTACGTTACAGGTAATGTATGAATTTCAAACAATGATTTGCCGCCTTACAGGTATGGATATTTCTAATGCGACTATGTACGATGCTGCAACAGCCTGCGCAGAAGCTATACTTATGGCAGTCAGAATTTCCAAGAAAAATAAAGCTCTTGTTTCAAACAAATTAAACCCTGAATATATAGATGTAATCAAAACATATTGTTGGGCAAATGATATTGAACTTACATTCTTTGAAGATTATCCGAAAGAAACATCAGACGCAGCATGTGTTCTTGTACAAAATCCTGACTTTTTTGGAGAAATAAGAGAATATACACACCCCGAATGTTTATCAATTGTTTGCGTAGATGTTTCAAGTTTATCCATTCTTGAGCCGCCAAGAGATGCTGATATAGTAGTAGGCGATGTTCAACCGTTGGGAATTCCGCTAAGTTTTGGCGGACCATATGCCGGATTTATAGCTTGCAAAGAAAAATTTATGCGCCAGATTCCGGGGAGACTTGCAGGCAGAACTGTTGATGCTGACGGCAATCCGGCATTTTGCTTGACTATTCAGACAAGAGAACAGCATATTAAAAGAGAAAAAGCAACAAGCAATATTTGTTCTAATCAGGCATTAATAGGTTTGTGCGCAACTTTATACTTAACTGTTATGGGAGAGAAAGGTTTTCGCCAAGCAGGATACTTGTCTGCTAAAAACGCACATATCCTTGCCAATAAATTAAAACAAAAAGGTATAAGAATAGTAAACGAAAATTTTTACAACGAATTTATTATTGAAGTAAAAGATTCTGACAAATTTTTAGCAAATCTAAAAGACAACGGTATCATCGGTGGTTTAAAAATAAGCAACAAAAAAATATTAGTCTGCGCTACAGAAATGAATAGTAATGATGATATTGAAAAATACATAAATTATATAAAATAAAAATGTTTTGGAATTATTTGAAATTCTATATACTTAGTTATTGTAATAATTTTATTTAATGATACAATATTTATGAGATATAATTAGACGAAAGATACTAATACCCCATATATGTTTTATTCTCTAAGGAGGAGATTAAATTTGAAAGTTGAGAGCAATTTATTTAGCGGATCTAGCCATGCTTCGTTTGGAGCTCTAAATTTAAAAAAAGAAAAAAATTGGCCCAAAAGAATTATTCAAGAAATACAGACTGATGAAAAATTAAATGAGATAGTAAATACTTTAGACAAAAAGAAAATAGATATTAATGCATACTATATCAATTCTGTTGACCATAAAGATACGATAGTACTAAAAGAATCAATAAATGACAGACCAATATGTTATGTTAATCCATATGTTTTTGAATATCATACGTTTAACAAATCACATTTAATGCTAACATTGCCTTTAGAGGAAATAGAAGTACATCAGTTAAAAAATAAAAGTAATATTTTAAAACATGTCAAAAACTTTATAAAAACTATTTTAAAAAAATAAAATTAACATTTATAATTGTGCATTCCTTTTGTAAATGGGATGAAATTTAGTTGTGAAAATAAATTGACCCTTAATCAATAAATGCAATGAAAAATTAGATGCAGAAAATCAAATAATAAACTTTAGATTTCATGATCTACGGCATACATATGCTACATATAAGAACATAAAAAAAGAAAACCCGCTTATAGCAGGCTTTTAAATGGTGGACGATACAAGGCTGTCTTGACCTGTTCGCTATAAACGTGTCTACGGTTGATTGCTGCATAATTTTTATTATTTGCAATCAAGCCTTCGCACTCTGCTCACAGGTCGTTCGAACTAAACCAAACTCCGTTTGGTAAGTTCTCGCCTTTTCATTTCATACTAAAAAGGAGTAGAAAAATCTACTCCTTCTTAATTGGACGATACAAGGCTCGAACTTGTGACCCCTTGAATGTCGTTCAAGTGCTCTACCAACTGAGCTAATCGTCCTTAATGGTACAGCAAAAACTATACCATAAAAAACTAAAATTTCATAGCATCAACTTGTTTTAAAATCGCTTGAATGTCTTTTAACATTTCAGCTTCTATAAACAACAATTCAGACTTTGTATAGTCATCGTTTTCATATCTGACTTTTGCAACTTTTGCCATTGAAACTTTATTAAATGTCAAATAGTGTGATGCTTGTTCTATAATATCTACAGCTCTATATGGAACTTCTGCATCATACAATCTTAAAACAGATCTGAATATTACAAGTATTGTCTTTATCGTTTGAGCCAACAAAATTTTCATATATTTTGCTGATTTAACATTCAAAATAAAGTTGTTTTTATACTTTAACAAAAGATTTTTTAATTCGGATTCACACTGCAAACGCAAATAGTATTTGTTTACATTTATATGCTGTGCTAAATCTTGTCCATACCATACTCTATAATTACTTTTAATATCTGCATATTCTATTGCATAGACGTCAAATGAAGAATACCATTCTTCAATATTCATAATAACCGGAATCGGATTTTTTCCTTTAATCCATTTTTGTACAGGTTTAGATATAGCATATAAATCCTCAGCAGATAAAGTATTAGTAACAATCATAAGATTCAGATTATTTTTGGCTTCTTCAACATTTGCCATAGAACCAAACGCCATTACCGTAACAAGGTTGTCGCCCAAATTGTCACGTAAATCGTCAATAAATTTGTCTAAATTTTTCATTTTTTACCCTCTCTATAGATTTCGGTATCAATATTATCATAAAAACTCTACCAACTGCCAGAGCATCCGGAACCGCCAAAGCCTCCGCCGCCACCAAAGCCGCCAAAGCTTCCAAAACCGGAACGTCTTCTTCTTGAAAATGGTGCCAAAATAGCAGCTACGACATAAACCCACAACGGAGCTTTTTCTCTGGATGAAGATCCTCCACTGCTTCTGGCCGGACAAGTACCTTGTCTTTCTATATCTACATTTTCAACCGCAGCTACCAATTCAGATAATTTATACGTACCTCTTGTAATACCGTTTGCATAATCCGATTTTCTGAAATAAGGCAATATGTCCTTATCTCTGATTGATTCTAATTCTTGAATGCTTATTTTATTCTCCAAACCGGTACCAATTTCGATACGCATCTTACGATCACTAATTGCGGTCAAAAATACAACACCATTATTTTTTTCTTTAGAACCTATTTTATAAGACCTGCCAATATCAATTGCTACTTCTTCTACACTTCTGCCGTTCAAAGACGGTAGAGTAACAACTGCAATATCCGCACCAGACTTTTTCTGCAAATCCCAAAGCGTCATATTCAGGTCCTGAACTGTTTGTTCTGAAAGCACATTAGCTTCGTCTGCAATAAATCCTTTAAAATTAAGATTATCAATAGCAAAACACTGCAAATTTAATGTAAAAACCAATCCAACTATTAATAACCAAACCCTTTTTAACATATCTTTATTATATCATTTATATTTATTTTAGTCAATTTATTATAATTAAAATTACAAAATATTTTACATATTCTTCTATAACGTATTATTTTTAACACGCAATAAGATATCAATTGCATAGCAAATAAAATATTTGAATACAGAACTCCTCAAAATAAAAAGGCGACACCCAGATTCGAACTGGGGGATAAGAGCTTTGCAGGCTCCTGCCTTACCACTTGGCCATGTCGCCTCACCGTTTCTTTATGATAAAAAAGACAAACACAATTGTCAAGCTAACATTTTAAGCACTATGCAGGTAATTTTACACAAAATTCAGTTCTAACATTTTCTTCACTATTAACAGTAATTTCACCACCATGTGATTTTACTATCTGCTGAGAAAGATATAACCCTAGGCCCGTTCCTATCTTGCGAAATTTTTTTGCTGCTGAATAGTATTTGTTAAATATTAACTTTAATTCTTTTTGAGGAATACCTTGCCCGTAATCTATCACAGAAATCGTTACAAAATTAGGTATTTCTCCAATTTTTATGTCTATTCTATCTTTTGTGTTACTGTGCGAAATTGCATTTGATATAAGATTTTTTATGACCCTTTCTAATTGCATAGGATCAGCAAATACATTTATATCACGTTCCATTTCAAAACAAATAGTTATACCGGAATTTTTTGCAATAGGTTGAGTTTCATTGACAATATCTGCAATAAATTTGCTCAACATTATATTTTCTTTTATCAAATTTATTCCGGTTTCCTTAATTTTATATGTCTCAAGAATTATTTGCACAAGTTCAACCAACTCTTGATTAGAATTCTTCATATTCAGAAGTGCAACTTGCTGTTTATCGCTTATTTCTCCAAATTTGCCGTCAAGAAGAAAATTTATAATATTTGATTCTGCAACAATAGGGACTTTCAAATCATGAGTCAGAGTAGCTACAAAATCTTCTTTTAATGTTTCAACTTCTCTCTCATTTGTAACATCTTTTATCAATATTACATATCTTTTTTTGTCATCGTCTAGAGAAAGCTTTATTGTATTCATTACGAAATTGTTAGTTGGAGTATGTTTTATAAATACATCATTGTTTTTAATTTTTTCAATAGCAATTTCATCATTTATTTCTATAAAATCAAATACATTTCTTCCGACTAAATCTTGTCCTCTTTGCCCAAACCATTCACCGATTTGAGGAGTTGCACGCAGAATATTATGCTTGTCATTTATTATTAAAATACCATCTGACAAAGAATTTATAACTGATTCCAAAAGCCGGTTTTGACGCATAAGCTCATTTTGGTATTCTATAATCATTTTTTCTCTGTCATTTAGAGTTTCAACCATTCTGTTAATACTATCCGTAACATTTTGGTATGTCGGATGATGTAATTCATCAATTTTTGTAGAAAGGTTTCCGTATCTTACAGAGTTTACTGTATTTGTTACCATGCCCAAATAGTCATTAATTTTTGACCAACGCCTATTTGTTTGTCTTGTAATTAAAAAAAGTATTATAAAAACAAGTAATATACCAAAATTTATTACGTACCAGAGCATTTGTAAATTTACCTCTCTTTATGATAGAATTATAACAGATAAGGGATATTTTGTATATGCTTAAATTGCCAAAAACAATAAAAATGGTAATAACTGATTTTGACGGGATTGTTACTGATAACAATGTTTATATAAATGAAGATATGACAATGACTCGAAGATTGAACTTTAAAGATATCATGGCATTTCATTTATTGAAAAAAAACGGTTATAAAATAGGGATAATCTCCGGAGAATCAAATTCTGCTATAAATATTTTGGCAAAAAAATTTGGAGTTGATGAGGTTCATCAAAAAATATCAGTAAAAATTGATATATTAAAGCAAATACTTGAAAAACATAGCCTTTCTGAAGAAGAATATTTATACATTGGAGATGATGTAAATGACTATGATTGCCTATGTTACGCAAAATATAAAATAACTGTTCCCCATGCCATTAAGAAGATTAAAAACATTCCAAATATACAAATTACAGAAAATGCGGCAGGGAATGGAGCTTTTAGAGAGGTGGCAGATTGTTTGATAGATTAAAACATATAATTGAACAAATCAAAAAAATTAGCAAATCAATTGATAAATACAAAAAAGATACAATTGTTCAATCTTTGCCAACTTTGACATACGTAAACAGAGCAAAAAAATATATTGAAAAAAATGATTATTTACAAGCTGAAAACATTTTAACTGAAGCACTTTCTCTTCCGCAAAAAGATGCATTAGTCTACAAATATCTTGGGCTTGTTTATGAAAGAACAGGAAAATATGAAAGAGCTGTTGATAATTATCAAACTTCAGCGGACATAGATCCCCATGACAAAAACATATGGCAAAGACTTGGTTTTGCTTTAATGTCTATAAAAGAATACGAAAAAGCAGAAAAATCTTTCGAAAATTCTAACAGAGTTCAAGCAAATAATACTGATACTTATACAGGTTGGGGAATGGCATTGATGAAAATGAAAAACTATTCGGATGCCAGAGAAAAGTTTACACAAGCCGTAAAACTAAATAAATATAATTTTTCTGCAATGTTTCTGTGTGCAATTATGGAAATTAAATTGGGAATATACGATAAAGCAGAAAATAAATTATCATTTCTGGCAAATGTATGTCCGAATGAAAGCAATACTTTTGAATATGCAAGACTAAAAGCCATAAAAGGTAATACAGATGATGCAATTCATTATGCAAAAAAATCTCTTGAATATAATCCAAATATGCTACCGTCATATATTTTACTTGGTCAATTATATTCCGATATCTTAGACAAAGAAAATGCTCTTAAAATTTTTGAAACTGCAGAACAAAGAGAATTAAAATCCATAAATTTCTATATTGAATGGGGAAAAACTTTAGAAAAATTTGAGCAATTTGATGAGGCTAAATTAAAACTGCTTAAAGCCTGTGAAATTGATCCTGATAATATCGAAGCTCTATCATACTTAGGTTTGTGCTGCGTTGCAAGAAAAGAGTTTGAAGAGGCCGAACCTATTTTACAAAAAGTAATTGAAAAAGATTCGGAAAATAAAGTTATAAAACAAGCTTTAGGAATAATTGCATATGAGCATGGAGATATTAATAAAGCTATTCAAATATTCAGAACAGATGATGAAGATGCAGTAAATTGTTTTTATCTGGCAAAATGTTATCAAAAACAAAATAATGATACTAAAACAAGAGATTATTACGAAGCAGCCCTTTTGCATAACAATAAATACATTACTGCATATGTAAATTATATTGATTATTTAATCCTAAAAAAAGATTATGCAGATGCTCAAAGAAAACTCCGTAAAGCATTAAAATTTTCTCCTGAAAATATTGATTTGTTAAATTTAATGTTTTATGTCAGTTACATACTTGTCAAAGATAATATTTATGAATATAATTTAAAAGAAGCAATTTCTATAGCTGAACAAATAGAAAATATAGGTGAGGATTTATTTAAATACCCCGAGCAAAAACAGGAATTAATAAATCTTTTGCAAGAAAGAGACAAAAATTGAGAAAGATAATAGTACAAAAGTTCGGTGGCACGTCAGTTGCCGATACTGAAAAAATAAAAAATGTTGCAAAGACAGTCATCAAAGAAAAACAAAACGGTAATGATGTCGTTGTAGTTGTATCTGCAATGGGACACACAACAGATTATCTTGTAAAAATGGCAAAAGATTTAAGCCCTAATCCTTCAGGAAGAGAAATGGACATGCTTTTGTCTACGGGAGAAGGGGTATCTATAGCTCTCCTTGCAATGGCTATTCAGGCGGAAGGTTATGAAGCTATAAGTTTTAATGCAATGCAAATTGGCATAATGACAGAAAATGTTCATTCAAAAGCAAGAATTGTTGACATAAAAACCGATAAACTTCGTAAAAATCTAAATGACGGTAAAATTATTGTTGTAGCGGGGTTTCAAGGCGTTACAGAGGATGGCGAAATTACAACACTTGGCCGCGGCGGTTCAGATACATCAGCAGTAGCTTTGGCTGCAGCATTAAATGCTGAAAGATGTGATATTTATACCGATGTGGAAGGTGTTTATACGACAGATCCGAGAGTTGTGCCAAATGCATCAAGATTAAATGAAATATCATATGAAGAAATGCTTGAACTTGCACACGCAGGTGCAAATGTTCTTCATCCGAGAAGTGTTGAAACTGCAAAACAATTTAATGTTCCAATGAGAGTCAGAAGCAGTTTTAAACTTGATAATATGGGTACTTTAATATTAGGAGTGGAAAAAATGGAAATATACAAACCGGTCGCAGGTGTAGCTGCAGATTTATCTCAGGCAAGAATTGTAGTTTGTGATGTTCCGGATAAACCCGGTGTTGCTGCAAAATTGTTTACAACACTAGCAAAAGATAATATTTCCGTTGATATGATCATTCAGTCATACGCAAGAAAAATTTCAAACACTAATGATATTGCATTTACCGTAGATACTGCAGATTTATCAAAAACTGTAGCTGCATTGGAAAATTTGAAATCTGACTTAGGTACCGAAGGCGACATTCAAGTTGACGAAAACATAGCAAAAGTATCAATTGTCGGTGCAGGTATGATTGACAGACCAGGTGTTGCATCAACTATGTTCGAAACACTTGCCCAACAAGGTATAAATATCAGAATGATTTCTACAAGTGAAATCAAAATTAGTTGTCTTGTTGATAAAGAAGATGCAAAAAGAGCAGTACAGGCGTTGCACAAAGTATTTGAGCTTGAATCTGATATTTTAGCGGAAGTAAAAGGCGATTTGCCTAACGTATAAGTAGATAACCAATACTTGTATTTATAGTTCTTATTAATTGAAAAATCTTTACAAAAGGTAAAATTATATCAGCATTTTGATTTATGTATTATAATAAAATAAAGGTTTATATAAGCAGAAATATAAATTTGAGAGGGATATAATTTTGAATAAAAAATATTATTTTATAGCTATAGGCGGAGTCGGAATGAGCGGTTTGGCGAAATATCTGCTTGAAAACGGATGTGAAGTCTCAGGATCAGATATCGTCGACAGCAAATATATTGATAAATTGAGAAAACTCGGCGCAACTGTTTATATCGGACAAAAAGCGGAAAATGTACCGGAAGATGCTACTGTTGTTGCAAGCACGGCAATCAGAGAAACAAACCCTGAAATGATGAGAGCAAGAGAACTTGGTCTAACCGTATACCACAGGTCCGATATTTTAGCAGAAATTTCAAGATGGGGTAAGTTTTTTTTGGGATTTTCCGGAACTCACGGCAAAACCACAACTTCAGGACTTTGTTCATATGTGCTTGAGAAAGCCGGCTTAAAACCGTCTTATGTCGTAGGCGGAATAATCCCCGAGCTTGGAGTTAACGCACATTGTCAGGATGGTAAATTTTTTGCGGCAGAATTAGATGAAAGTGACGGGACTATTGTTAAATATGCTCCTAACATTTGTGTTGTGAACAATTTGGAAGCAGATCATCTGGATTTTTATAAAGATGGTTTAAAATCTATACTTGATACTTTTGAAACTTTTATTTCAAAAATTCCTGAAGACGCTATTGTTCTTGTAAATAATGATAATCAAGCTACAAAGAGTTTAAACAGCCATAAAACTATTACTTTTGGTTTATCAGATGATGCGGATTATTCAGCAAGAAATATCCGATTTGCATCTGATTGCACAAGCTTTGACATTTATTACAAGAATACATTTTTGACAGACCTAACAATAATTTTGAGAGGCAAACACAACGTATACAATGCATTATCTGTTGTTGCAACATTGCATCAGGCAGGTGTTGATATTAAAATAGTAAAACCTCATTTTGCAACATTCTCAGGAATGGGAAGAAGATTCCAAAAGGTTGCAGAATTTGACGGAATAACAATTTATGATGATTATGCCCATCATCCTACAGAAGTTAAGGCAACATTATCATCTGCGGAAGGAATGACCGGTAAGCATGTAATTGCAGTATTTCAGCCACACAGATACACAAGACTTAAAAATTTGTGGAATGAATTTTTAGGTGCGTTTTCGAATGTGGATAAAATTATAGTTACAGACGTATATGCTGCATCAGAAGATCCTATTGATGGCATAAATTCAGAAAATTTTACAAGAGAATTATCTGCACATACGAGTATTCCTTGCGAATATATTCAAGGCTCAATTGCTGATGTTGCCAAAAAACTTTATCCAACTTTAAAAGAAAATGACGTTGTAATAGGACTTGGAGCAGGTACAATCACTAATCTCAGCAAAGAACTTGTTGCTTTAAAAGATGAGGTTGCAGAAGTTGCTCATTGAAAAAGATTTTGATATAAGAAATTATACATCCTTTAAAATAGGCGGAAAGATTAAGGAAATATATTTTCCTGAATCCTTGGATGACTTGAAAGATTTGCCGGCAGCATCTGTAGTAGTCGGCAATCTCTCAAACACACTTGTGTCATCTTATGGTGTAGATTTTCCTGTATTTTCCACATCACACTTAAATGAAATAAAAATTGATAAGACTCTGGATCAAGTTCAGAGCGACAAGATAACTGTAATTGCAGGAGCAGGTGTAAAAGGGCCTAAACTTTCACAAACGGTAGCTGAAAACGGATTGAGCGGATTAGAATTTATGATAGGTTTTCCAGGTTCAATAGGCGGAGAAGTCTATATGAATGCAGGAGCACATGGTCAGTCTGTTTCGGATGTTTTTAAATCTGCCATTGTCAAGGGCGAAGGCAAAAATTTTATTAAACTTACAAAAGAAGATATGAACTTTTCATACAGACATTCAGTTTGTCAGGATAAAAGGTATATTGTGTTGCAAGCGGAATTTGAATTGATCAAAGATAACATAGACAAAATCAAGCAAAGAATGGCTGAAAATTTGGAATTTAGAAGATCTCATCAACCTTCATTAGCTTTGCCAAATTGCGGCAGTGTATTTAAAAATCCGGATGGTGAATCTGCAGGAAAATTACTTGATTCCTGTGGAATAAAAGAACTAAAAATCGGCGGTGCAAGAGTTTGGGAAAATCACGCAAATTTTATTGTTAATGACAACAACGCAACATCAACTGATGTTTTAAAATTAATGTGTGAAATGAAAAACAGAGTTAAAGAAAAATATAATATAAGTCTTAAACCTGAAATATGTTTTTTGGGACACAAAGATAAGGAAGAGGAAAAATTATGTCAAATATTGTATCAACAGTAGATAAAAACGCAAAAATTGCAGTTTTAGCAGGCGGAATGTCATCTGAGAAAGATGTTTCAATGAGATCAGGAAACGGGTGTTTAGATGCATTACACAGATTAGGATACAAAAATGCAGAACTTGTTGTCGTGGATACGGATATTGCCTTAAAATTAAAAGCAGGAAATTATGACTATGCATTCAATGCTTTACATGGGAAATACGGCGAAGATGGTTGTATACAAGGCGTTTTGGAAATTTTAAAAATCCCTTATACAGGTTGCGGAGTTATGGCAAGTTCAATTTGCATGAATAAAGAATATACAAAAAGAATTCTCTCAACCTGTCCTGATATTCCTATGGCAAAATCAGCATTTGTCAGAAAAGGTGATGACTTATTTGAAAAAACAAAAGATTTAACTTATCCGCTTTTTGTTAAACCGGTAAGTGAAGGCTCAAGTTTTGGAATGACAAAAGTTGATAAAAAAGAAGATTTACAATCTGCATACGAAACTGCAATAAAATATAACAATGATGTATTGATAGAAGAATTTATTAACGGCTTTTTTGTAACTGTAGGTGTTTTAGAGAAAGACGGCAAAGCTTTTGCTACAGAAATATTGGAAATTAGACCTAAAAATGAATGGTATGATTTTGAAGCAAAATATACATCAGGGATGTCTGATTTTATTTGCCCTGCAAATTTGTCAAAAGAAGTTACGGAGAGAGTAAAAAATGTGGCTGTAAAAGCTTTTGAAACAGCAGGTTGCAGAAGTGTTTCAAGAATTGACTTTATGATGATGAATGATGTACCATACTGTTTGGAAATAAATACAAGTCCCGGTATGACAACAATTAGCGACTTGCCGGCTCAAGCAAGAGCCATGGGAATTGATTACGACAATTTAGTACAATTGATATTGAATAGTGCAGGGTTGAACAAATAATGGATAATGAAATAAATCCAAATGAAGAACATATAGAAATTTCTGAAGAAGAAGACGTAATTGAAGTTGAGGAGGTAGCTTCTGACGGAAAACGTTTTGTTAAGAAAAAACGCAGAGAAAGAAAAGTTAGAAAAGGACGTTTAAAACAATCAAGAACAAGATTTTTGGGACGCTTCTTGTTGAGTTTGATTATAATATTATGTTTTACTTATTCATTAAAATTAAAAGGGTTTTATTTGGATGAAAATGCATTCAATAAAGTCGATAATACTAAAGTAGAAATTATAAACAATCGCATAGTGCCATCAAAAAAAATATTAACATTATTAAAAAACAGTAACGTTCCAAATGTTCCAATTTATATTGCCAGAACAAATTCTATAAAAAAAGAAATACTTAAGCTGGAACCTATTGAAAATGTTTATATAAGAAGATATGCTTTCCCTGCAAGATTGCAAATTATTATAAGAGAAAGAACTCCTATTTTAACAATTTCTCCTGACGTAAAAAGTCAACCTGTAGCATTTTTTACAACAGATGGAAAATTGATAGGCAAAGAGTTTTTACCTTTAGATAAGTCATACAAGACGATTTTAGTTCTTTCATACGGCAACAAGGGTGATGATTATCATAATTGGGATTTAAATAAAATAAAGAAAATTCAAAAAATTGTAAAATACGTTGAATCATACTCTAAAGAACAGGCTGAGTATATAGATATGCGAAATCCTAATGATATATATGTAAAGATCAAATCTGTAAATATAAGATTAGGAAAACCTGATGAACAAATATTCAAAAGGATTGAAAGAATTCCATCTATATTACCTCAAGTTAAAGACGTCAAAACAAAAATTAAATATTTAGATTTGAGTTGGGAAAAAGTAAATTACTTAAAGCTTGAGTAACCTAAGGAGTATCTATGAAAATTACATTAGCACAAATAAAATATAAAACAGGCGATTTTGAATATAACTGTAGCAACATAAAAAAATATATAGAATCATGCTCTAATAAGATTCTGAAACAAGTTCAGAATGACAATCATCTGATAATTTTTCCACAAGTCGATATAGAAGAAATAGGCGGAAAAGATTTAATCCTTGATGAAAACTGCAGAAAAGCACAAATCGAATTATATCAAAAAATTGCAGATAAAAATTATAGCCAAAGCATATTGATTGGTGATATTTTAATCAGAAATGGAAATGTAGAAGCATCTGAAGACGGTTACTTTGAAATTGACGGAAAAAATATTTTTGTATCTGATACGTTTATCAATGACATAGACTGTGATTTATACGTTCTTGCTAAAAACAGATATTATGCTATGAATACATATAAAGAATTTGTAGATAGTATAGATGCCAATTTCAGCTTCGTCTACGTAAATGCACTTGGTATAGCTGATGCCAATGTTTATGCCGGAGGAAGTTTTGCAAAAAATTCCGATAATGAAATAGTCTTACAAATGCCGTTGACAGAAGAAGATGTTGATACCATTGATTTTTCAAGAGTGATTGAATACAAAGAAGAACCTTTGGAACAACAAATAATTGATGTTACAAGCTTTGCATTAAAAGAATATTGTGAAAATACGGGACTTAAAAAAGTTGTTTTAGGTTTATCCGGAGGTATAGACAGTGCGCTTACAGCAGCATTAGCAGTAAAAGCTATTGGCGCCGAAAACGTTCTTGGGGTTTTGATGCCAAGTATGTTTTCATCAGAAGGCAGTGTAACTGACAGTTTGAAACTTGCTGAAAATTTAGGGATAAAAACCGTAACCGAACCAATTACACCATTGTTTGATGCTTTTATGACAAACAGAGAACGCTTGCACGATTTGGCAGAAGAAAATTTACAAGCTCGTTTGAGAGGCTTAATATTAATGTTTTATTCTAATCGTGACGGCTATTTGCTTTTATCTACAGGCAACAAATCAGAAAGTGCTATGGGATTTGGAACACTTTATGGGGATTTGGCAGGTGGATACAATATGATTTGCGATTTAACAAAAACAAATGTTTATAAAGTTTCAAATTATATAAATAAAGACGTTGAGATTATCCCACAAGCAATTATTGACAAAGCTCCGTCTGCAGAACTTCATCCAAACCAAAAAGATCAGGATAGATTACCTGAATATGCTGTTCTTGATGATATTATTGAAATGTATTTGGAGCAAAATATTTCTGTTGATGAAATTTGTGAGAAATATGATAGAAAAATTGTAGAAGATGTTGTAAAAAAAATATACAGAATGCAATTTAAACGTCATCAAGGGTGTTTGGGTATCAGATTAACAGAAAAAGCTTTTATTGGCGGCACAAACTTACCTGTAGTTCAAAGATTTTATTAAATCTCTTTACATAATGCTTGCAATTAAATTTTTTGCATAATATAATGGTTTCGAAGATTTTATGGCTTTGGTATGCCTAAAATTTGATTTTACACTTTTAAGCCGTGCAAAGCACAGAAAGAAGGATGAAATGCCAAAAATGAAAACACACAAATCTGCTGCAAAACGCTACAAAGTTACTGCAACAGGTAAAATTGTTAGAAGACAAGCAGGCATAGGCCACTTACTTCAACACAAATCTGCTTCAAGAAAACGCAGAATTTTCAAAATGATTTCAATTTCTGAATCACATTTCAAATTGATTTCAAAAGAGTTACCTTACAGAAAGTATGCGAGATAGGAGGCAGTAAATGAGAGTAAAACGTGGTAATGTATTACGCAAAAGACATAAAAAAATCTTAAAATTAGCTAAAGGCTTTATTGGCGCAAGAAGCAGAATTTTCAAAGTGGCTAACACAGCTGTAATGAAAGCTTTGAAATACGCTTACAGAGACAGAAGAACTACAAAACGTAATATGCGTCGTTTGTGGATTGTTAGAATTAATGCCGCAGTTAGAGAACGTGGTATGAGCTATTCTAAATTCGTTAGCGCATGCAAAAAAGCTAATATTGCAGTAAACAGAAAAATGCTTGCTGATTTGGCAGTTAGAGATGCTGAAGCATTCTCAGTATTGTTTGAAACTGCTCAAAAAGCTGCAAAATAACTTAATTCTTCACAATTTAGTATAGAAAACGCTCCTTTATAAGGGGCGTTTTTTTACGTTTTTACAGAACGTTTGTTACATTTCTTTACAAAAGGTAAATTTTATAACCCAAAAATACTTTATATACATGTAAGGTTAGGTTTAATTTTGGAGAAATGTAATGATCGGCAATGATTATGACATACCGGTAATGTATCAAGATTTAGGTACTTATTCCATGAATCCGTTTGGGGTTCCTAATGGTGGTGGAATGATGATGCCGGGTATGTATGGCGCAGGGATTGGAACATCATATCTTGGCGGAGTTACAATGGCTCCTCAATTAGAACATGACAAAGTTGAATTGATGAATAGAAAAGATAAAGAAGGAAACAAAACTTTAAAAAACATTGCAAAAGCTTTAGGTGTCTTGTTGTTAATAGGCTATGTACCATATTTTAGAAAACAAATTACAAAAGCCGGCGGTATAGGCAAATATTTGTCTAATGGATGGAAAGCTTTTACAAATAGCGTAAAAAATACATTTAGCCCACAGCCCAAATTATCCCGTTGGCAAAGATTTAAAAATTGGTTTAACAAAACACCGCATACAAACCCACCAGGTCAAACACGCCTAGGTTGGAGCTAAAATTTTGCATATTAAATTTTTATTGTATAATATAATAATTAATTTTAGTAATTTATTATAGTTATATAATTGTTAGAGAGGTGTTTATGGCAAAAGATTGCAGCTTTGATATTGTTTCTGAATTTGACAAACAAGAACTCGTGAATGCAGTTGATCAAGTAAAAAGAGATGTATCGTCACGTTTTGATTTGAAAGATTCAGGTTCAACAATTGAACTTGATGCGGACAAAGAAATTACAATTACTACGAGTGATGATATGAAATTAAGAAATATTTTTGATATTTTGCAATCAAAACTTGTAAAAAGAAACTTGAGTATCAGAATATTAGATGCACAACCTGTTGAAAATGCTTTAGGTGGAAATGTACGTCAAATTTATAAGCTCAAAAAAGGTCTAAATCAAGAATTAGCAAAGAAAATTGTTGCGGATATAAAAGACTCTAAAAAGAAAGTCCAGGCATCAATTCAAGGGGATCAGATAAGGGTTTCCGGTAAGGATAAAGACGTATTACAGGAAGTAATCCAAATGATTCGTGCAAACGAAGAAAAATATGATTATCCATTGCAATTTACAAATTACAGATAAGTAATAAAATTATTTTGATTCACTCGCATCGCTACAAAATGTAATCAATATAATAAACAGCATTTTCTTTTATTGCTTTAGAAATTAAATTTATATATTTTTGTTGAGCAGGAGATATTTCCGGTCGTTGACAAATTCTTTTAACCAATTTTGCTAAGTAAGTATAAAGACTTAAATCTTCACGCTTTGATATATTAATGTTCTGGCTATTAAGATTTATAAGCGATCTGGACATTGGAACAACACCATCATTACCTACAACATTTTTCAAATGCAATTCAACAGTATCAGGACATTGAGTGTTGTATGAATATCCTCTTCCTGCCTTTTTTAATGCTTTTTGAAGTTCTTCCATATCCTTGCCATCTGCATCATTTGTAAGATTAAATTTCAATTTTACTTCAGTCACATTAAGTGCACCGTTTTTGAGTTCATTATCAAATCCCAAAAACATACCTTCTCCTTGTTTTTCTGACCTTAAAACTTTTACATTCCTTAATCCTGTAAATGATATTGACAATTTGTTCCTCCAATAAATTTTATTAGTATAAAACTCAAAAAATTTTTTTTTGCTAAGTAATTTTAATAAATTATGTGAAAAGTTAGTTTTAATATAAAATATAGCCATCAAATTTATATTAAATAATGTAAATTTAGAATTTACGACATAGCAAATTAATAATTTATGTGTTTTAAATACTTTAAGGAATATTTATGAAAGTTAATTCAATAGATAAAACGCAATTTTATGGCAGATTTCGTAATAATGTGTTTATGGAAAAAGTTTTAGCAAGCGCTGAGCCGTATGATTTAGAAGTTTTTTTAGCTTTGTTAAACCGGATGGAGAAAGTAGGTGACGGTAAAGAATATTCATTGGGATTATTTTCAAATCCTCTGGCGGGCGGAGATTTCTTGGATCTTTTTGAGAATGGACAAAGAATAGGTGTTCGTCATTTACAGTTATGGGATAAAAAGACAGGGGGTATTTGGTTTTCTGTGCTAAAAAACATAAACATATTATTATCCAACAGGTATCCGGCTCCTGCAAGAACAAGCCTCCCTAAAGAACAATTATTGAAAGATATTTATAATAAGTTTGCAAAATGACAGATGGTTTGATTTTGTTAGACAGATAGTTGTAGGTTGGGTTTTCAACCCAACAAAATTATTATCAAAACGGAGTTTCTCATCAATATTCAACCATAAAATTTAAGCCCGAAGAGATTGTCTTGACCTGTTCGCGTTTAACGGGATTACGGTTTTTCTTTTCAGAAGCATAGCTTCTTCCAAAGAAAAGACCTTCACCCTCAGCTCGCTCCCGCTCGAACACGCAAGTGCTTACGCACTTTGCGGTTCTCGTCATTGACAATTATTCATAACAGTTGGTTTGTGAAAAATAAACAAATATTTTGACATTGTGTAAACTTTTATGAATTATTATCGCGATTTTGACAATTTTGAAACTTTAGTTAACTTACATGTTGCACGTAGTGTAGTACAAAGTTGGCAAATGTCAAGAAAGGTGTGTGAATGGTCAATATTCAAAATTATTATAGGGCATTAAATTCTCAATCCAAAAATACCGGTAATAAATTAGTGCAAAAAATTAATAATAATGCGCTGCATAAGAAAGCTTATATTAAACCTGAAACAAATAACGCAACTTTATTTACAAAGCGTGATTTGTGTGATAGTCGAGATGTGGCTATGGACAGATGGGAAAGAACAAACGGACATCCGGAAAGAGAATTGGAAGATGTTCAGATGTATCTTCCTAACGGAAAGTATATTTCAAAAAGAACAGGTAGAATTTGTGGTTAAAAATTAATAAGTTTGCAGGCGTAATTTCTTGCAATGAATTTTTCAAAAAAACTTTTCTTTATTAAAATAAAACAGGTAGGAATTAATACTACCTGTTTTATTAGCATTCAGGTCAAAAAACGCCCAACTTGGCTAGTGAAAAGTGTTGTATAAATATTATTCTTTACTTATAATAATTCTTTTGTTTTCATTTGGCATTGGCAAAAAATTGTTTATAATTTTATAAATTTTATTTTTATCTGTACCTTTATCAACAATAACATTAATTATAATTTGATTATTATCAGGAATTTGCGTATCAACAAATTTAACCCCTTGTATTAATTTTATTCTATTATTAAAACATTTTTCTAAACGTTCATTACTAATACTAGGATTATCTGATGGTCTGTAATAAACTCCAATTTTTACTGAGTTATCAAACAATTCACTTTTTGCAATATTAATTGCAATTTTATCAAAAAAATTAGTATTATCAGTATGCAACACAATAGATGTTGAATCTTTATCTATATGAAATTCTCTGTTTATAGGATAATTTATTAAAGAATTACTTATTATAACTGCTTTTTCATAACTTCCAACATTAATAATTGTAGGATAAGGATAAAACATTTCTATAACATTATACCCTTGCAAAAAACATAAATAAGTGATTAATAATAGCAAAAATTTATTAATATTATTATTTAAGTGGAAATATTTTTTTAGTAAAAGAAATGTTATCACTACAAAAATTAAAATATATAAATAACGTACAGTATTAAAAAATAGTTGATGTATTGTTATTAAAGATATAATTATATAAAATAAAATTAAAATAATGTTAGATAATATTTTTTTCATTTACATAAAATCCTGTTCCTGTTTTGAACTTTTGAGATTATAGCATATAAGCAAATAACAAGACAACCTTTAAGGGTTGTCTTGTTATCTACGCCCGAAGAGATTGTCTTGCAGCGCTCGCCTTCGACGTGACTCCGCTTGAGCCTTATATGTCCAGCGGGCCGCTTGTTAATAAGGCTCAAGACTCCGCACTTGGCTCGCTTGCGCCGAACTCCAAAATGGAGCTTCTCATACTTCCTTACGTAATAAAACAGGTAGGGTTTATCCCTACCTGTTTTATTACGCCTTAGTCGACAAACTTCAAACTTGGTTAGTTGAAAATGTACGCTGATAAGAATTTTATGTTAAAATCACTCATATGGTATAAACTATTTTCAACAAATTTCAACCCTTTTTGTTAATATTTATTAAGAGTGATTTTATAAATTGGCAAATTAAATTATTTTTAAACTTACTATAATAGCTCTGCATTAACAATGAAAGGAAAGTAAAAATGAAAATTATGAATGAAATTAATTCCCAAAATTTTTGCGGATTAGCAAAATTTGGAAGAGGTTACTCTATGCTCAAAGAAGAAAAAGTCATTAATACAGATTTAATAAAGGAATACAAACCATTTGTTGAAAATTATGGACTTCATGTTATATATAAGAATGGAGAAGAGACTTATAGTATTGATAGAATACCGTTTGAATTGTATAATAAAACTATTTTAACTGCTATGGAAAAAGGGAATGCAGTACTTGAATATGTAAATAAAGCAATGTGTCATGATGATGCTATAAGGTTGTATAGAGAAGGTGTCATTCATGATTTAGAAAAGGGTTTCTTTAATATAATTTCGGAATAGGTGTACATAGGTTTGATATTATCAAGCAAATACTTGTTTCGAACTTGTAAAATATATAAGTAATAATAAATAAGAGGACAATCAATAATTGATTGTCCTCTTAAATACGCCCGAAGAGATTCG
>CAMPBE010000019.1 GCA_946636615.1 uncultured bacterium
TTAGAACATCAATCTCCAGAGTAAAAATCTCTTATTCAATTTTTCAGAGAATTTTTTCAAGTTAGCAGTTGTAACTTTTGTATCGTCAATAATTGATTGAAGTTCTGTTTTCTTATCAGGATTTACCCTATTTACTGTTTCTAATGCTGTTGAAATATTTACCATAGCATTGTTAACATTTGCGACTGCTCGGTTTATATCTTTTTTTAGGTTATCATCTTTAGTCAAAGAATTAATATATCCGCTAATTTCATTTACATTATGAGTAATAGCATGCAAATCTTTAGAAAGCGCTTTAGCTTCTTCCTCATTACCAATAAGTTTATTTAAATTTCTCGCCAACTGATCTACAGAATCAGCAGTTGAGTAAAGTGTTGTTTTAAATTTAGGATCACCAATCAATCCGTTTATGTTGTATGCAAGCATATTAAAGTCAGTAGTTGCTCTATCCATCATAACCATAAGTTGACTGATATCTCCCTTTGAATGATCAAGTAAATCATTCAATTTTGACATTGTTGAAGATGTCTCTCTTGTTAATGAATTTATATTATTAACAGACATTTTCAATTCAGCTATAACCTGATCAGATAACAAATCATTTATTTTTTTGTTTGTTTCGGTCAAAGATTCGGCTGCTCTATACTGCCAATCCATAAAATCCGCAATTCTCATTGGTTCAATAATTGTATATGGAGATTTTTGTTTTGGATATGGTAAAGTAATTTCATCTAAAGTTTTAATTCTTAAGACATTTGTCCCGTTATCTTTTACAACTTTACCTTTCAAAAATTCAGGCAATCTGAGCCCCGGTAAATTTACAAAATAATCTATTTTATAAGCATAATTTGTTTTAATTAAATCTTTTACATTGTAAGGTATCGCATCTTTTGATATAACTTCAATATTCTTGATTTTACCTATATCATAATACTTATCATCCAATTTCATTTGAACTTTATCATCTTTGTACAAAATATCTTTTGTGACCATAGGAACATAAACACTACGGATTCTAGGAGGTGTAATTTCTAAAAATAATTCACCAATTAAACCTGATTGTTGAATAGAAATAGCTGAAGCTTTAGGTATTTCAACATTAGGTTCGGTAATAACAAATTTAATTTTTACAAAGCTATTTTCGCCTTTAACAACAGGAGTAATTTCCTCAACCTGCCCAACTCTTAATCCCATCATTTGAACACCTGCACCGGGACGTAAACCGTTTACGTCTTTAAATTCAATTTCCACCCTATCTGCAGATGAAAAAGTTCTGCCCTTCACTTTAAATACGACACCGATTAATAAAATTAATGCCAATAAAGTTAAAAGTCCAACTTTAAAAGATGATGAAATTTTCATTATATATCCTTCGTATTACACTATAGTTCTTCGCTTTTATATTGTACCAAAAACAACCTGAAAAGGCAAAGTTAAAACACAAAAAATCAATCGGTTGTTGTAGCAATTTTTTATTTTTACTTATACTAATACTTAAGCATTGATACAACTTTTGGAGCATCAACTAGTTTTTTTCTGCCATTTAATGCCTCCAACTCGATAAGAAAAGCTATGCCAATTAAATTTGCACCGGCTTTTTTTATAAGTTTGCAAGCTGCTTCTGCAGTACCGCCTGTAGCAAGTAAATCATCTACGATAAGCACATTTGCACCTTCAGGAAATGCATCTTTATGAATTTCAATTTTATCAGTACCGTATTCCAATTCATATTCTTGCGAATACACTGCAGCAGGTAATTTATTAGGTTTTCTGACAGGAACAAAACCTGCATTCATTTTGTATGCCATTGGCATCCCAAAAATAAAACCTCTACTTTCAATTCCGGCAATATAATCTACTTTTGTATCCTTAAATTGTTCGGACAAGTAATCTACCATTATTTGTAGCGTTTCAGAGTCTTTTAATGCAGTTGTTATATCACGAAATATAATTCCTTGTTTTGGAAAATCTTTTACATCTCTAATTTTATTTTTGACATCTTCAATTGAGTGAGTTTTCATTATTTATCTCCTTTTTCAGCTAGTATTTGTTTTAATTTATCAGTGTATTTATCTTTATATTCTTTTGTTTTTTGAATTTCCTTTTTTATAAAAGCTTTTATGCTATCTTCTTCTTCCTTAACAAGTCCGTGAGCAGTCTTACCCCAATTCATGTCTTTTTTCATAAACATAATTTTAAATCCAATATACAAAACAAGTGGAAACCAAATTATAAACAGATATATTGACGTTTGCAACGCCTCAAACATTGCATCCCATCTTGGCATAAAGTCATATCGTCTTAAGGCATACCTTATGCCAAAGAAAAATCCAATACCTATAACACATCCTATTACAATGGAAGAATACAACATCTGAGTTGGAGCTTGCTTAAATATAATTTTGAAGATACGAATAACAAATTCCAATAAAAGCCACCCAGGCATAATAAATTCCGAAACATAAGCCATCATGTCAAGACTAGCCCTCAAAGACATCTCCTTTGAAAAAAGTACATCTCCAAAATATTCAAGATATCTTCTTATTGTACCTTCAAGCCATCTTCTTCTCTGTCTATATAAAGGTTTTAAATAAATTATTCCTTCTTCATATACAACTGCGTCAATACAAAATCTAATATCCCAGCCTTTAATATGAAGTCTTGTTGACATATCCAAATCATCAACAATCGTATAATTATTCCAACCGCCAATATCTTCTATTGCTTCTCTTTTTATAAGTTCGCCATTACCTCTCAATTCAACGGCGCCCTTAACAGAATCTCTACCAACCTGAAGGTGCGAATCCATTGTATATTCGTTATTTTGGCATCTTGTAAGTATATTTACATTTTTGTTTCTTATAACTTTTCTTGCCTGAACTGCTCCAACATCTTTTGGCTCAAGATTTGGGACCATTTTTTTCAAGAAATCGGGTTCTACAGTTGCATCGGCATCAAAAACTAATATTGCTTCACCTTTTGCTATTTTAAATGCATCATTTAAAACTGCAGATTTTCCCGGAAACGTACCCTGAGGTCTTATTAAAGCTGTTACTTTTTCATATTTTTGTTCAAGTTCTTTAATTACATTCGGAGTATTATCAGTACTTCTGTCATCAATTACTATTATGTCAAAATTTTCATAATCCATTGCCAAAATATTTTCAACAGTACTTGAAATAACGCTTTCTTCATTATGGGCAGGAATCATAACGGTCACAGACGGCTTATAATTTTCATTTATAATTTCAGGAAATTTTTTCAACTTACGTTTTTTGAACTTGTATGAAAGGTTCATAAATATTGTATAAATAACCATCAATGCACACAAAAGTGCAAGCCCCCATACAGTATTGAAATAGCTTTGGAATACATATATAAATACCCCCATACCAAAAACTATTAAAAATAGTAAAATTCTTTCTTTCATAATACTTCCTAACAGCATTATACCAGAAACTAATTATAAAAAACCTAATTTTACCATCTACATTACTTTTTGTAAAATTTTAGTCAACAGAGAATATCTCTCTAATATCATCCATAGTAAGTGATTTTGTAATATTTCTGTCAACAGAAATTACGCTGTCAACAAGGTTTCTTTTAACAGTTTTGAGTTTTTGGATTTTTTCCTCAACAGTATTCTTTGTAATAAGCCTATATACAAATACTTTTTTAGTTTGACCGATACGATAAGCCCTATCTGTAGCCTGATCTTCAACTGCAGGATTCCACCATGGGTCATAATGAATAACATAATCCGCACCTGTTAAGTTCAAACCTGTACCACCGGCTTTCAAACTAATTAAGAAAATTTTGATAGTCGGATCAGTATTAAATCTCTCCACAGCACCTTGCCTGTCTTTTGTCTTACCTGTCAAATATTCATATTTAATACCCGTTCTATCCAGCCATCCTTTAATTATATCAAGCATATCAACAAATTGACTGAATAAAAGAATCCTATGTCCTTCGTCAACAATTTCTTCAAGCATAACTTTAAGTTTTTCAAATTTTCCGGATTTAATAATGTTTTTAACATTATCTTTATCATACAATCTCGGATGACAACAAATTTGACGCAATCTGAGAAGTGCAGAGAAGATTGACAACCTGCTCTTTTCAAGTCCGTTTTGTTCAATAGATTTGAATAATTCTTCTTTTGTACTGTCTAATACTGTTAAATAGAAGTCTTTTTGTTCATCTGTCAATTCGCAGTACGCAATATTTTCAACCTTATCCGGCAAATCTTTTGCAACATCTCTTTTCATACGGCGTAATATAAACGGATAAATTTGTAATTTCAAACGTTTTTCAACTGTCTTGTCCTGACGCTCCATAATAGGGTTTACATATCTGGAATTAAAATCAGCAACGCTGAATAAAAATCCCGGCATCAAAAAGTCAAATACAGACCATAATTCTTCCAATTTATTTTCAATAGGAGTTCCTGAAAGAGCCAATTTATGAGATGCTTGAAGTTTTTTAACAGCCTGTGCTGTTTGTGACATCGCATTTTTAATATTCTGAGATTCATCTAGAATTACATATCTGAAATTATATTCCTTTAATTTTGCAATATCACGTCTTACAAGTGCATAGCTCGTAATTACAACATCATAATTAGGAATTTCTTTAAATAAACTTTTTCTTTCAGTACCGGAAAGTTTCAATGTAGTTAGTGTAGGAGCAAATTTTTGAATTTCTGCTTCCCAGTTAAACACAACTGTTGTCGGACATATAACTAAAGTTGGCTGAGGTCCGTCTTCTTCCTTAGCTTTTTGAACAACTGCAAGAGCCTGTAAAGTTTTACCAAGTCCCATGTCATCTGCCAAAATACCATTCAAACCGTACTTATACATAAACCATAGCCAACCAAAACCTTTTGTTTGGTATTCCCTAAATTCAGCATGAATTTCTTTTGGCAATTTCAAATCTTCTGTAGTAGAAAAAGAAGACATCTGATTCCAGAAATTATCAAACTCATCACTCAATACCAATTCAACATTGAGATTTTTAAGCTCGTTTATTAAACCTGCTCTGTATGTCTTTACTATATACTTGTTATCATTGTTTCTATAAACATCAAATGAGTTAAAAGCTCTCATTATCGAATAAATATCCTGAGCAGGAAATTCTACAAATCCAAGACTTCTGATTCTGCTGTACTTTTCACCACTTTGAATAGTTTCATATACTTCGTCAAAACTTATAGTTTCTTCACCTGCTTGACCGTACAAAAATATTTCAAAGCTATCTTCTACTTCTTTTGAAAAATCAATTTTTGCGCAAAGCCTAAAAGGATTTTCCATAAGTTTAAAGAAATTCATATCATCTTTTTCAATAAATTTCCAACCTTCGCCGGCTTGTTTAATATAATAGTTATAAAAATCAATTGCATTTTCTTTTTCTAGCGCCAAATTATTTGTCTGCATCGGAACAAACTTACATGCCAGAAGCATCTGATAAGCCTCCTGTTCATGTTTTAAGTTTCTTTTTATCCAATACACCATATCACCTTTCTTAACAGTAATATAAGGTGCTTTTTCAGCAGTGGTTTTTGAATATGGGACGACAACTCCGTCATATTCAAATTCTAAAGATGCTTTCAATGATTGATCATAATCTATACCTAAAGTGACAACATTCAAAGGTGGACGCTCTGTCAACATAAGGCTGCTGATATTTTCATCAATAACAACATCCATAACTTCTTGAAGCTTTGGTAGTTCTTCGTAAATAAATTTTCCGCCTTCAGAATCTTTCAAATCTGTAAATGACGATTTTAAAATATTTTGCGGCAAAGAATTCATTGCAATATTAGTTGGGAAAATAATATTTTTATATCTTCCCCATTTCAAATGTCTTGAAAAATATCTTACTTCCTCTAACGGATAAACATCATCTTTATCCGGTCTTTGCCATTCTAAAGACAAAAGAATAGCACCCTGAGCACCTGAATTTACATAAAGAACTAGTTTCCATTCTTCATCAGTAAATTTAAGACGTTCTTTCGTCTTTTCATCCAAAACTTCATCTGCTTTAGATAAAAGAGTAAACATCGGACCGAATTTTGTGATTGGGATATCATACCATCCGGCTTTTTTGTCCTGTCTTGAAATTGTCAAAAGCTGTTGAAATATTGCAACTTCAACTTTTTGTGAATTATTTAGTTCAAAATTTTTATCTTGTTTTTGAGCTTCAATTAATGCTCTCAAAATCGGCTCAATCTGCCTTACTATTTTTCCTGTTTCACGAGAGCGTACAAGCACTGAGAAAAAGTTTGCTTTTCTTTTGGAGTTAAAATGGAATATAAAACTTCCTTGCGGTTCTTCTGTCAGAGCAGTATTCTCATCTGGAAATTCAAATTCCATACCGAATTTTGTCTCTAACCAATCTTCATATGCATGCTCATCAATAGCTTTCAGAGCAACCGCTACAGCATGCTTGCACCACTCATCTTTCAGAGGGCAATTGCAACGGGCTTCGACTTTGTTTTTCTTAAAAATAAGATCAGTATTATAATGGTCCTGAAAATTTCCTTTAACTTTACCCATATAAAAATTCTTTTCAGGATAAGTATCGAACACCATATCTTTAAGATGATATTCGTAACCTCTGCGCCAATTTCCGGCTCCTGCTTGTTCTTTTATAAATTTGTAATTAAATTCCTGCTGTTGCTTAGCACTCATTAATGAGTATCTCTTTCCTTAGGGTATAACCTTCGATAAATAGACTTTAATCTATAAACCCAATAAACTCATTATACACAAAATCCTAAAAAACGCAAGCCATTTTTGTAAAAACATAAAAATGACAATAGCAAGCAAGCAAAATACCTAACAAAGCGCCCATGTAAACCTCAAAAGGAGTGTGTCCCAAAAGCTCCTTCAGTTTTTCTCCGATAGCCTGCACATCGTGTTTGTAATAATCTTCCATCATTCTGTTCAGGCAAGCAGCAGTTTTTCCTGCCGCACGTCTGACGCCTGCAGCATCGTACATAGTAACCATAGCAAAACCAATTGCAACTGCAAATGTCGTTGAACTGAACCCGTCAATCAATCCGACTGAAGTTGCAAGTCCCATAACTCCTGCAGAATGAGAACTTGGCATTCCGCCTGTTGTAGTAAATATTTTAAAATTTATCTTGCGTGTTCTTATTGTAAAAATAAAAAACTTTAAAATTTGCGCTATTACTGCGGCTGTAATCCCTACTATAATTGCTTCATAGCCGGTATTTGCTATATTTATTAACATTGAATCCTCACTTTTTACTAATCTAACATACTTTTTTTTTAATGACAAAAATATTAAGATATCCTAATTTTGTTCAAAATTTGTTCAAATATGTCAGATTTTAAATTGTTATCCTTTAATATTTCAAAACATTTACATATATAAGAATTTAAATCTGATTTAGCTTTTTCAAGACCGAACAAGCTCACATATGTAAGTTTACCTTCTTGTTCATCTTTTCCTAAAGTTTTGCCCATTTCTTCAAAAGTTGAAGTAACATCCAATATATCATCCGCTATTTGAAAAGCAACACCCATATACTGTCCAAATTCCGTAATAGCATTTAGCTGTTTATCTGATGCATCAGCAATAATCGCACCGGTTCTCAATGCGAGTTTAAACAAATCTGCAGTTTTGTGGGTGTGTATATAATTCAATAATTCAGGTAATTGCTCATCTTCAGGGTCAAAATTACCTGCAAGTTTTTCACTCTCAATATCTACAACCTGTCCTGCTATTACACCATATGCACCTGCTGCATGAAAATATTCTTCCAATATTTTTATCAACTTTTCAGAACCTAAGTGTTTCGAATTTTTTACAATAATTTGAGGAGCGAATGTCAATAAAGCATCACCAGCAAGTACTGCGGTTGCCTCTCCAAACACCATATGGTTAGTCAACTGTCCTCGCCTGTAATTGTCATTGTCCATACATGGCAAATCGTCATGAATAAGAGTTTGAGAATGCAACATTTCTATAGCACAAGCCGTTGGAATTGCATCTTCAAAATTTCCTCCAAACATTCTGCAACTTTCCAAACACATAACAGGCCTAAGTCTTTTACCCGGTAATGTAACTGTATATTTCATTGATTTGAATAATTTATGCGGATAATCAATCGGCATAAACTCATTCAATTTCTCATTTACGATATCAATATACTTTTGCACACCCGATCTCCTATTTATGAAAAGTAAAAGCCATCAGCCTTAAACCTGTCGATTACCTCTTGCAGTTGTTCATCGGAACATACATATGATAATCTGAAGAAGCCTTCGCCGCAATCCCCAAATGCAGTACCCGGAACTAACACAACGCCGGATTTTCTAAGAGCTTCCTGACAAAATTCAAAAGATGTTTTAAATTTCTTAGGAATAGGAAGCCATAAATAGAAAGTTGTATGCGGAACATTATCCATAGGCCAACCAAGTTCCTTAAATCCTTTTACCATTATAGCTTGTTTTCTTGCGTAACCTTTATTTCCTTCTTCAATATATTTATCACCTTCAGGGCTGTTCATAATCTCTCCGCAAGCCTTTTGAAGAGCTTTAAATATACCGTTATCAAGTGTTGATTTTGCTTTGCCAAAACGCTGGATTACATCTTTGTTTCCGCAAACCCAGCCTAATCTCCATCCTGTGACAGCATAAGGTTTTGAAAGACTAAAAAATTCAATACCGACATCTTTTGCTCCATCAAGCTCAAAAATACTGAAAGGTTTTTCATCTTCCGAAAAATATAAATCGCAATATGCAGCATCAGATACTAGCAAAATTTCATGCTTTTTACAAAAATCTATAATTGATTTTACATATTCTTTTGTTGTAGAAACGCCCAAAGGATTATTCGGGAAATTTATAAATAACGCTTTAATATTTTCTGCTTTATACCCATCTTTCAAAATTTGGTTATAAACTTCCTCCACATCAGGTTTGTAATCATTTTCTTTTGTCAAAGGCATTGGGTAAGCCTTTGCACCCGAGCATTTTGCAAACTGAAAATATGAAGCGTAACAAGGGTCAGGGACCATTATTACATCTTTTTCAAATTCTTCTGTTTTTGGAGTTGTTATAAATCTAACCAAATTTGCAATACCTTCTTTTGAACCCAACAGAGAAAAAATTTCTGTATCAGGGTCTAATTCAACACCAAAACGGTTTTTCATTCTTGTAGCAATTGCTTTTCTGAAATACGGCTCGCCTTTCGGAACTGAATAAAGATGTATGCCATCTTCATCCAAAATTTCTTTTAATCTGTCTAAAAGAGCTTTTGGAGGTTTTGCTGTAGGAGCACCCATAGAAAGAGAAATCGGAGCTCTGCCTTTTGCTGTCAATTCATCTTTCAATCTGGCAGTTTCCTCTTTCAACTTAAACATTATATAAGTGTCCAAAGTCATCACTTGTTCATTAAACAATTTTTCAATATTCATATTTCAGCCTTTCAATAATTTTTAATTTTCAGTTCCCATTTTCATCGGTCCTTCTAGTGAAGCCGTAACAAACTGTCTGGTATATTCATTTGTCATTTGAAGCATTTCATCCGGAGTACCCTCAAAAACCACTTTTCCGTTATACAACATAATAACACGATTAGCAGTTCTCGTAATTGTAGACATTTGGTGGGTTACCACAACAGATGCAGCATGCGTTTCTTCTTTCAGTCTTACAATATAATCTTCTATAAGTGTAGAAGAAATCGGATCTAGTCCTGCTGTCGGTTCATCATAAAGGATAATATTTGGTTCTGTCACAATAGCACGTGCAAAACTGACACGTTTCTGCATCCCGCCCGACAGCTCTGAAGGAAACTTCCTTTCTATTCCTTTCAAACCTACAAGTTCTAATTTTTCCGCAACAATATTTCGAATCTGTTTTTCTGTATATTTATTTCTTAATTCTTTTCTTTCATGAAGTGCAAAAGAAATATTGTCTGCAACATTCAACGAATCAAACAAAGCAGAATACTGAAATACCATTGCAATTTCACCTTTAGATGTGATAATTTCGCCGCTATCTTGAGTCAACAAACCACATATCATCTTAAGTATAGTTGACTTGCCAGAGCCGGAAAACCCTACGACTGCAAGAGTTTCTCCATCCTCAACCCTAAATGATACGTCGTCAATAACTCGTCTGTCATCAAATGCTTTTACTAAATTTTTAACTTCAATACTCATTTTTTTACCTTTGCAAAAATATTATAACATGAGATTTTCTTATTAATATATATTTCTAAAAGAAAAACACAATCGCAAAAAGCATATCCAAAACAACAATTGAAATAAATGACCAAACTACTGCTTTTGTTGTTGCAATACCAACACCTTTTGCACCGCCATTGGCATTATATCCGCAGCCACAGCTAATATGCGCAATAACAGCACCAAAAGTTGCAGCCTTTAACATACACACACCTAGGTCTTTCATATATATGCCAAGCCATGCTGAATCAAAAAAAGCTCTATAACTAAGTCCCGATGCTAAATTTGACGTAACCGCACCAGCTAAAACGCCGACAACCGATGCGATTGCGACTACAGGCGGCATCATAATCAAACCTGCCAAAACTCTCGGTACAAACAAATATCTTATAGGATCAACTTTTAAAACTTCAATAGCATCAATTTGCTCAGTGACACGCATCGTTGCAATTTCGGACGCCAAAGAAGAACCTATCATATAAATAATAGCAAATCCTGACATAATTACACCGACTTCTCTAACAATAAGCATTGTCATCAAGAGGCCAACCAACCCGCTACCACCCTGCTTTACCATTTCAAGGGCTACCTGAGAAGCGACAATTACAGATGTCATGCCTACAATTGATAAAGTTATTGGTAATGAAGAAACACCAAATCTGTTACATTGTTCAATTAACTCTTTGATATCAATATTACCCTTTAACACATACTTTAAAACTTTTAAGCCGGACAAAGTAATATTGCCAAAGTTTGACAAAAACAATATTAAACTACTTGTTATTTCTGAAAATATTTTATATGTCGCTGATTGTTTGTAATATTTTTGAAAGCTTAGCATAGCAACAATTATACAAAAAATAACAATTTATTGCAATTAAATTAATCATTAATAATTATAAAAAAAACAAACATCCTCTTGTTTTTAAACCTTGACCACATATAATGAGTGTATAATGTGTACTTATTAATATACGAGGTAAAACATGATTAAATTAAACTACAAAAACACTGATGAAATGGTTATCGGTAAAGAAAACGGTTTGAATATTCAAGAAGAATTTTCAGCCTACAAAGACACAATAGCAAAGATTATTGCAGACTTAAACAAAAGAAAAGACAAGCCGGAACAATGGCTTCAGTGGATGAACCTCGGCTATAATGAGGAAACTATTTGGTATGTAAAAGAATTTGCATCACAAGTTAAAGGTAAATTTGAAAATATTTTGGTTCTAGGTATCGGCGGATCTGCTTTGGGTGGAATTGCTGTTACAGAAGCTCTTTTAAAACCTTATTGGAATCTTTTAACTCCGGAACAAAGAAATGGGCTGCCTAGAATATTTTTCTTAGACAATATTGATCCAGATTCAATTACAGGTCTCTTAAGCATATTAGATCTTAAAAAGACATTAGTTAACGTAATTACAAAATCGGGTTCTACTGCAGAAACAATGTCACAATTTATGATTGTAAAAGACTTGTTAGAAAAAGAACTTGGTTCTGATTACAGAAACAATATAGTCGCAACAACAGACAAGAAAACAGGAATATTAAGACAAATCTCTGAACAAGAAGGTTACAAAACATTCGTTGTTCCTGATGATGTTGGCGGAAGATTTTCAGTATTTTCAGCTGTAGGTTTGTTGCCTTTTGCTCTTGTAGGACTTGATATTGATGAAATCATCAACGGTATCAAAGATATGGATTTGGCATTAAAAAATACCGATATCAACCAAAATATTGCAGCACAAAACGCATTAATTCACTATTTGATGGATACTAAAAAAGGCAAAAACCTGTCAGTTATGATGCCATATTCAAGCAGATTGAAATATGTATCTGATTGGTATGTTCAACTTTGGGCTGAATCTTTGGGTAAAAACAAAGACAAAGACGGTAATGACGTTCATATCGGACCTACACCAATTAAAGCTTTAGGTGCAACAGATCAGCACTCTCAAATTCAACTTTATAACGAAGGTCCAAATGACAAAGTTATAAACTTTATCAGAGTTAACGAATTTGATAATAATTTGGAAATCCCAAAAATCTTTGAATACACAGGAATCGGATATTTAGGCGGCAAATCAATTAACCAATTGATTAATGCGGAAGCAGATTCAACAAGAGTTGCTCTGTCAGACTATAACAGACCAACTATAACAATCACATTAGATAAAGTTGACGGTTATAACGTTGCTCAGCTTCTCTATATGTTGGAAGTCCAAACTGCAATTGCAGGCGAACTTTATAACATTAATACATTTAATCAACCTGGTGTTGAACAGGCTAAAAATTATACATACGCATTGATGGGCAGAGCAGGTTATGAAGAATCTGCACAAGCATTAAATGCAAAAATGGCTTCTGTATAAAACAAAAAAGATAAAAAAGAAAAACGGGTTGAAGTAAGTTTTCAACCCGTTTTTTATGTTTAATAAGCATGATAATAAATCCCCCCTTATATAGAGGAGGTTAGGGGGTGGATGAATAGAAAAATAGTGTGTGCAAAGGTAATAGCCGTGCCCACAAAAATATTATGACAGGATTTCAGGCTTTGTAAAATATTGTTAAGTTTTTGTTATATGATAAATATTGTAAGAAGTAGGAAAGTAATATAAGTCCAAATTCCCCCTCCTTATATAGAGGAGGGGGCTAGGGGGTGGATGAATAGAAATATAATGTGGGCAAAATAAATGTGCCCACAAAACTTTAATAATTATATTTTTTAATCGCTAAAACCTATTCCATAGCATACGATTCGCCAATGGTATCAATAGCTTCCACCTTAATATCCGTAATCAACTCGGAATAAGAGATTACAACAATCGTTGGAATATGTCTTTCCAAAAGCTGATACAAAGGCAACCTGATCCTTGGAGAACACAATATAACAGGCTGCTGACCACATGCCTGATGTGCCCTCATCAATGTTGTAGCAGTTGTTTCAATAAGCTCCTGCACCTGCATTGGATTTAGCAAAAACATTGTACCAAGCTCTGTTCTTTGGCAACTGTCATCAAGAGTTTTTTCCCATTCAGGAGAAAGAGTCAAAGCATAAAGAACTTTGTCATCACCAACGTTTGATAGACAAATTTGTCTGCCCAAAGCTGCTCTTAAACGTTCAGATAATATATCCGGTTCTTTTGAAAATCTTGCATAATCACAAAGTCTTTCAAATACAAATATAATATCTTTTATAGAAACTTTTTCTCGGATTAAGTTAACAAAAATCTTTCTCAAATCACTTGTCGAAATGATTGTCGGAACAAGGTCGTTAACTAATGTCGGGTCTTGAGAACGAACAAGTTCCATAAGTTTCAGCACATCAGTCTTTGTCATAACTTCATCAACATGCTTTCTTACGCATTCTTGCAAGTGAGTAACAATGACATCTGTAGAATCAACAGCCGTAACTGAACGTGACATCTTTGCATCTTCAGGAGAAATCCAATATGCCTGAGTTTGATATGTAGGGTCAATACCAATTATTGCATCCTGAGGAACTTCTTTTTTCATAGCATCCCACTGATCAGCAATAACCATCAATTTACCCGGATAAACATAACCGGTCGCAACCGTATTACCACGAATTGATATCATATATTCATTCGCATCAAGAGCCGATGAATCCATAATTCTTATGTTAGGCAAAATGTAACCCAATTCATCAGTAACCCTTTGACGTAAAGCAGCAATTTTAGCCAATAGTTGACCTTCCTGATCAGGATCAGCAATAACAAGCAAATTTGAACCTACCTGCAAACTCAAGACATCAACACCCAAACGTTCATACATTCTGTTGGGGTTAACCAAATCCTGCATGTTTTGGCGAACATTTTCCAATTGACCTAATTGAGATTGAACATCTGCATTAATCAAAGTAGAAAATCCTGCAACACCCAAACCGATTGCAAACAACAGGAATGGAATCCAGGGCAAACCTGTTACAGGTGCGGAAGCAGATAGTAAAAGTAAAAATCCCGAAGCTAGGAAAAGAGCATTAGGCTTACTCATTATCTGGCCGGTAACATCAGCACCCAAAGAATTTGCAGCTGAAGAACGTGTCATGAAAATACCTGCTGCAATTGACATCAAAAGAGAAGGAACTTGAGATGCCAAACCGTCACCGATTGTTAATGTTGTATATTTAGAAACAGCGTCAGCAATAGGCATTTGGTTCATTATGCAACCTATACATAATCCGCCGATGATGTTAATCAAAGTAATAATAATACCTGCAATCGTATCCCCTTTTACGAATTTCATTGCACCATCCATACTACCAAAAAGATTTGATTCTCTCTGTAAATCTTCACGTTTTTTGGTAGCTTCTTCAGGGGATATCAAACCGGCATTGAAATCGGCATCAATTGTCATCTGCTTACCGGGCATAGCATCCAAAGCAAAACGTGCCGCAACTTCAGCGATACGTTCCGCACCTTTTGTAATAACCATAAACTGTACAACGGTAATAATTAAGAAGATTACACCACCTACAATCATATTTCCGCCGGTTACGAATGTCCCGAATGCGTGAATTACTTCACCGGCCTCACCTTTTGCAAGAATTAATCTTGTAGACGCAATTGATAATACCAACCTAAACATTGTACCAATCAAAATAATTGACGGGAATGATGCCAATTCTAACGTTTTCTTTACATATAAAGAAATCATCAAAAGAACAACACCAAGTGTAATATTCAAACATATTGAAACGTTAATTACCCAATTTGGGAGTTCGCAAAGCAACAGAACGATAAGCAATAATACAAATATTGCCATAAAAACTTCACTTAAATTTGCTCCTGAGCCTTGAGCCTGTTCTTGTGCTTGTGCCATTAAATTTCTTTTAAAGCCTCACTTATTACCGACAACTGAGTTTCTATTGTCGCATCTATTACACCGTTTGTGGTTGTTACCAAACAACCGCCTTCCATTATACCTTCATCCGGAATTACCATAATTTTAGCATCAAGCCCGACATTACTCATTATTTCCGGAATTTCGGATTTTATAAGGGGAACTTGAACAGGATTAACTTTCAATGAAATTTTTGTCTCTTCTTTAGAAAGTTTTTTCAACAAATCCTGAATATTGTCCAAAATTATTGAAGGATCTTGTTCTAATTCTCTTTTAATAATTTTTTTCGCAATTTCAACACTCATTTCAAGAATATATGGAGAAACCGCATCAAAAACTTCTTGTTTAGCATTCAAAAAAGCACCCAGAGTATTCCTTACTTCTTCAATATCAGCTCTTGCCTGCGCCATTCCGTCAGCATAACCCTCTTTTGCAGAAGCCTCTTTTATACTTTGAGCTTCTTCTCTGGCACGTGATATAAGATTTCTGTCATCAATTCTTCGAAATCCTCTGCGCCTGTCACCTTTTCGCCTTTCCTGACGCTGTTTAAAATCTATATTATCAATATTAAATATATCAATTTTTGTTTCATCAAAAGATTCCGCAACAGAATCCTGCTCATTTTGAGCAGCTTTATCTATCATATCCCCTGAAGTTTTTATTTTCTTTTTAATTATCATAGCATTATTATACACTATCTTCTAAGTGCGTGGCAATAATATTTGCAACTTTTGGCGGCATTTCAAAATACTCACCCTCTAAAGCCGTAAATACAAACTTTCTAACGTTAACTCTCTCTGTTTTTAATTTTTGTTCAAGTTGAGATTTATCGAAATATTGCGAAACATTTTGAATTTTTGTTATCAATTTATTTGGAGTTAAATTCAGATTAGGTTTCGGTAAATTAGTCTTAATCTCTTGTAGACACTTTAACGCAATATTTGCATCAACCTTTTGATCCAAATCAGGCATCCCCATAAACTTTATGACAGTTTGAGCATCATCCGGATTAAATTTATTCAAAATTGTTTGAACTTTTTCCTGTTGAATTTTTCTAAATAACATTGCAAGAGTAGCTAATTTTAAAACTTTTGCGGTAGGCGGTAATGGCGCATTAGGATCTTGAGATGATTGAGCAATGCCTCCCTGCTGAGGTTGAGGAATACCGCCTTGCTGTGGTTGAGGAATTCCTCCTTGCGGAGCTTCAGGAACAGAATTTTCAGCAGGAGCAGCTTCAGCTTGCTGTTGAGCCATAGCATCAATATTTGATTGGCTTGCAGCTTGTTCCATCAAACCCTCGTCAATCAAATTTTTATCTTTTAACTCTGCAATACACTCTAAATATGTTTTTTTAACGTGGTGTTCTATCAGTTGTAAACATTGATCTTGAGGTAAACCTTGACTAAATGCATTTTTAGCAATTTCAAATATAGTAAATGCAATTTTTTGCATAATAGGATCCCAATATTGTTGTGGGATACCTGATCTTACAAGGTCAACAGATTTATGAAACGACCATTCCGCAATAATTTGGGTAATCATTACAGCTTGATCTAAATTAAAATTAAATTGAGTATCATTATAAAGCGCTTCACCTGCAACAGCGGAAAAATTTAAAAGAGTATTTGCAACATAATTTTTTTGGGCATCATTAAAATCAGGCGGTATTAATTCTAATGCCTGTTGCGCTAAATTTTGGGCAAAACCCTTATAATCAAACCCTTCTATCGCCATTTTTTAACACTTCTTACGATTACATTAAAACTTATTTTCTTTGCATATGTTTTGCTTTTAAGTTTTCGTAATATCCTTTCTTCTTACCCTTGCTCTATCCAACTCTTAATCTTGTCACCAGCTTCGTCCTCATCTGCATTTGCAAGCTCATCTGATAAATTATTAATTGTATTTGTCAATTTGGCAGGATCTTGCTGCTGAGGAATATAAGCTCTCTGTTGCTGTTCAACAAGACCTTGAGCAAGTTCGGATTGTCTTTCAGCCAATTGCGCAGCCCTTTGATTAATATCGGATAGCTGTTGTTCTTGTTGAAGATTTCTCTGTAATAATTGATCAACCTCTCTTTTGTTAGCATCCTGAACTTGCTGAACTTTATTAGAAACAGCTCTGAATACAATTATTAAACCGATAGCGCTAAGTACAATTGCAAGCCACCAGGGATTTCCCGTTTCATCAGGTTTAGGCAAATTCGCAGGCCTGTCACCAGCCAAATACGGGTCAACAGAATCCGAAAATGCAATTGATACATTTTCTGCCGAAACTTTTGGACTTGCAGCTTTTGCAATTAATTCTTTTAATTCTTCCAAAGTCGTATTGGAAGGAAGTGCATTTTTATCCAATGTAACAGCAATTGAAATTTCTTCAATTACACCTGGTTTAATATATTCATTAGTTTGAGTTTTTGTAACTCCATACTGTGTTTCTTTTGCCGTACGAGAATAATTTCTGTTTTGCGATGAATCAGAAGAACCGTTTGGCAATCCGTTTGGCAAATATACACTAACCGCATTGGTATTTTTGTTAGAATCAGTAGTTTGATCGCCCAATCCTTCCTGAAAAGTTTGCTCTGTAACGGATGCTTTTCTTTCAGGGTCATAATCTATAGTAAATTTTTCTACAGGAGCCTGACGTAAAAAAGTACTTACTGTTGCAACATAATTTCCCTGACCTATCAACCTGTCTAATTGCTGATTAACCTTAGCTGTCATATATTTGTCATTTTCTTCAATTTTTGCAAGCATTTCATCTGCAGCAGTCATAATGCTGTGATAAGTATTACCGTTAGTATCAGTTATAGCAATATTTTCAGCAGTTAAACCGTTTACACTACCTAACAAAAGATTTGAAATTGCTTTTATCTTTAATTGGTCAAGTTTTGATGCATCTCGTGCCAATGTTATTTGAACAGTTGCTGTAATTGGTTTTTGCATTGAAGTAAACATTGTTTGTTCAGGGATTGAAATAAATACCGAAGCATTTTCCACACCGTCAATACGTCTGATTAATCTTGATAATTCCCCATTAATAGCTCTGGATAAACGTATTTTTTTATCTTCTTTAGTTGATGTAAAATCACCTTTATCAAAAATTTCAAGTCCTACATTTTGATCCATAAGCCCGCTTTGTACTATTTGCACAAGAGCAATATCTCTATCTGTTGTATAACAAGCTTTTTTGCCTGTTTTACAATCACCTTTTTTTAGGTATAGAATAGATTTTGTGCCATCAAGTTTACGGCTTACAACAATATCGTATTTTGCAAGCAGTGCTTGTATTTCAATAGCTTTACCCATATTATCGGTTGTAAGCAAATTGACATCTTCTCTCAAAGGTTCACCTGTTACATTTCTTTCTGTAGAAGATTTTTTTGCACCACTTGCAATACTTAAAGCTATAATTAATGCAATAACAAGTACAGCACCGCCTATTATGCCGTAAAATAAAGGTTTATTCTCCATTATTTCTTGAATATCCATTTTCGCCCCGGTCTGTTTTTACATTTGTACACTATATATTCTACACCTGAATTTGCATAATTTTGTCATACGCTTGAATGACTTTTCCTGTAATCTGCGTTGCAACGTTTACACTAATTTCAGATTTTGCCATTGCGGTCATTACATCGTGAATATCAACATTTTTGCTGCCGGACATAACATCTTTCAGCATATTATCAGGTGCATTAATTTGCGTATTCAAATCTTCCAACAGCCCTGACATAACTTGCTTAAAATCAGGAGATGTCTGATCTTCAATACGGCCAATTCTTGCTGAAGGCATTGCATTTAGCCCTGTATCAAGTTTTGTATGCTGAATTCTTCCTGCCAAATCATATTGCGGATAAAAACTGTTATACATTAACTGCCTTCCTTTCTATATTTATCATATCGTATTTTAAGAGAATTTATACACATTAAGGTATAAAAATCATCCAAAATCATTAGATAAAAATGAAAATTTAGGTGAAATTTACTACCCGCCATGGGTTTTAATGATTTTTGAAAAAATGTCAATACAACAAAATAGTAATTTTTGTTGTGTTATAAATTTATGATTATTCCTCTAGCTCTCGGCGTAAATCGTTTGCAGTAACGCGCAAAATAGGAGAATTATTGTCTTTTTGTAACACGACTTCTTTTATTCCCGATTGAACAATAAATCTTTTACACAAAATACATATAAAATTATGTCCCCAAATATACATTGTTGCATCTTTGCATCTGTCCTGACCTGCCTGAATTATTGCATTTTGCTCTGCGTGAATTGAACGACAAGTTTCATATCGAGTGCCTGATTCAATATTATTCTTTATCCTGTAGCATTCGCCACGTTCATAACAGGATTCAACCTTAGATGGAGTCCCATTGTAACCTGTGGCTTTTATCTTTTTATCTTCTCCAACAATTACGGCACCTACTTGTGCTCTTAGACAATTTGAACGACTTGCACAAGTCTTTGCTAAATCTAAAAAATATTCTTCCCACGGTTTAATTTCCATAAAGTTGCCTCCGCAAAGATTCTATTATAAAATTTTCTCTCTTGCAAATGTTAATTTATATAATATCATGTTTTTATGCTCAATTTATTTAGAAAAAGCAGCTTAAAAACCATAAACAAAGATATTTTAGACAAGAAAATCAATGAATTTAATTCTTATGGTGTTACTGATAAAGAAAATGGCATAATTGTTTCTTTGACTTCATTTCCCCAGAGAATGTATGAGTTGCATTACACATTGTATTCTTTACTTACCCAAACGGTAAAGCCTGCAAAAATCATACTATGGCTTGGTGAAGAACAATTTCCAAACCTTGAAAATAATATTCCAAAAGATGTATTAAAATTTAGAAAAAACGGGTTAACAATTAAATGGTGCAAAAATTTATACTCATATACCAAACTTATACCGGCATTAAAGGAATTCTCGAATAATGTTATAGTAACTGCTGACGACGACATTTTTTACGAAAAAGATTGGCTGGAAAAGCTTATTAAAGGTCACGAAAAATATCCAGATTGCATAATTTGTCACAGGGCTCATAAAATTAAAATAGACAAAGACAAAATTGCACCGTACAAGAAGTGGTCAAAAAAGATTAGCAATTCAAAGGCGTCATTTCAAAACTTTTTAACAGGAGTTGGCGGCGTTTTGTATCCTAAAAATTGCTTATACAAAGATGTGTTGAATGAAGATTTATTTACAGAACTTGCCCCGAAAGCAGATGACGTATGGTTTTGGGCTATGGCTTTACTAAATAAAACAAAAATATACGTACCCAAAAATCATATAAAAGCACTCACATATATTAATCCTGAACGAGAACGAGGACTTATTAATCAAATAACACTTTTCGCAACCAACAAACAAGGTTGGAACGATGTTCAAATACAAAAAGTTTCTGAACATTATCCAGAGTTGATTGATATACTTAAAGGTGAATAATGCTATTGTTTGTAATTCCTAATGCCTGTTGTTATCATTGAAATTCCGTATTTGTCACATATTTCTATGAGTTTTTCGTCCTTTAGGGAACCACCGGGTTGAATTACCAAATTTATTCTTCCCTGAATTGCAGCAAATAAAGTTTCTTCAGATGTTAAAACAGTATCTGTTGCCAGCACTGCATCTTTAGAACCATCACAGGAATAATTAAGTGCATGTTCAATCGCCGTAACTGCATTGGTATGTCCTTGAGAAATAGCACAAGTTTGAAAATCTCTTACAATGACTGCGCAATTTGTTTTGCCGTATTTTGAGATTTTCCAAGCAAAAACAGCATCCTCAATCTGTTCTTGAGTTGGTTTTTCTCTTGTAACAACTTTGAACAATTCTTTATCAAGTTCGCTGTTGTTTTTATCTTGAATTAATGTTCCAAAAGGGGTTAAGAAAACTTCTTCAGAAATTTGAGTTCTGTATTTTTTTAATGGTGTATTAATTTTCACCAACTTTATTTCATTGTTATCTTTAAAAATTTCCAATACTTTTTTATCAAAACTTGGCGCAATAACAACTTCTACAGGCATTGAATTTAAATGCTTTGCAACTTCTCTGTCAATGGGCTTTGAAAACGCAACGACACCGCAATATGAGCTAATCGGATCACAGTCAAAAGCCTTTTTATAAGCTTCATATAACGATGTTCCTAAAGCAACGCCACAAGGCTTTGCGTGCCTAATTATTGCAGAACAATTAACATCAAAAAATTCACTAACAATATTTAAGGCAACTGTAGCGTCAAGGATATTATTAAAAGTCAATTCTGTATCATTTAATATTTCATAATCAATCATATAATCAGATTTATACAAAGCCGCCTGTTGATGCAAGTTTTCACCATATGGCAAATCTTTTATTTTTTCAAAATTATACACTTTAATTTCTGATTCTGATGAAATATTATCCATATTGCTATCCTTTATTATGCTAAACTATAACTACTCGGACTATTATATCACATATGTTTTTGTTACGATATTTTCTTAGCATTTCGTAACTATTTATTTTAATAATATTATTTCTTTGGTATAGTAACAGTGAAAAGAGGAATACAAATATGGCAACAAACAGAATCGCAGAAGGTGTAGGTAAAAAGATTGTTGAAGCTTTAAAACAACAATCCGAAATGGAAATACAAAATATCGTTGAAAATCCTACTCAAATAGAAGAAACAGCATATAATGAAGAACCTGTTCAATACAATTATGAAGAAAATTCATATACAAACAATAATATGGAATATCAAGAACCAATTAATCAAAATATAATGACATTTTCACAACCTCAAGTTAATACAAGCAATAATTCATTTGCTTCAGAACTTGATGATTCAGAAATTCCAAACAATGTAGCAGTTTTAAGACAGCTAATCAGTCAATTGCCGGCTGGTGTTTCCAGACAAACAGGAGCACTAATTATTAAACAAACTATGGAAGCTCTTGGAATTTCTATGAAAAGTGTTCTACAAGAAGCTCAACAAGTTCAAGATGATATAAATAATTCTACAAAAGATTGTCAAGCTTCAATTATCGAACATAAAAAACAAATAAACCAATTAGAACAACAATCCCAAAAATTGCAAAGACAATATTCTGCAATTAATGATATTATAAGTTTATTTGTACAAACAAGCTTGTAATATTATAAATAATTATACAGAGAAAGCGAGTTTTAATACTCGCTTTTTTTGTTGCAAATGTTAATTATTGTAAATAAAAAAACTAACAAAGTAACAAATTTTATAATTCACGGATATTAAAACTTTGGAAAGGTGGATTATGACAATTATAACTAATAATAATGGCCAAACATATCAAACAGCCGGAATTGGCACAACAACAGGTGCAATCTTGGCAGGTGGGCTTGCAAATAGCGCAATTACAAATTTAAATGCAAAAATACTTTTACCTTCGGTTTCAGGAAAAATGGTAAACCAGCTAAGTGATCTTGATAAAACACAAATCTCTGAGATGCAAAAAGGCATTAAAGATGCTTTTGAAAAATCAGGACTTGGCCAAAAAGGGGTAGAAATAATAGACGTAAGGAACGTCAAAGAAGGAAAAGAATTACCTCTAGCAAATAAACAACTTGTTGAAGCTATAAACAAGAAAATTGAAAGATTTATACCTAAGAAATTACGTGAATCAGAAATCTTAAAACCTAAATTAGACCAAATTAAGAAGGGTTTACAAAATACAATTGAAAGCGGTAAAAATGCAGCATATTTTGAAGAAGTAAATAAAATTGCAATTAACACTGAAAAATTAGGTGCTGCAGCTTTCCATGAAATGGGACATGCATTAAATATGCAAAGCAGCAAATTTTGGAGAGTAACTCAAAAAGCAAGACCTGTTGCTTTATTAAGCGGTGTATTCGGATTAACAGCATTGTTTAAGCGCAAAAAACTTGAAGGCGAAGAACCGAAAAATAATTTTGATAAAGCTACAACATTTATAAAAAATAATGTTGGAAAACTTGTCACATTGAGTTTTTTACCTATTATTGCAGAAGAACTTATGGCATCACATAAAGGAGAAAAACTAGCAAAACAAGTGCTTTCTCCTGAATTATTAAAGAAAGTCAAAAACGGCAACCGCTTAGGAGCATTAACATACATATTAACTGCAAGCGCAGTAGGGTTTGGAACATATGTTGCATCTAAAGTAAGAGATGCAATTGCAAAACCTGAAGAAATTTAGTGTATAATTGCAATATGCAAATTTATGAACTAAATACTGCAAGAAATTGCCTGAGAATAATTATTCGCACATACGGGATAAAAGAAATATTTATCCCGTATTACGTTTGTCCGACAGTTTGGCAAGCCTGCAGAAAAGAACATTGCGCAGTGAAATTCTATCACATAGACAACAACTTCTACCCCGTTGGAACCTTTGATAAAAACGCATATATTCTTTATCCAAATTATTTTGGAATAAATTCAAAAAACGTATTAAAACTATCATCAATATACACAAATCTCATAGTCGATAACGCACATGCTGCATATATGCCACATTGCGGACTTACGTCATTTTATTCATACAGAAAGTTTTTTAATGTAGCAGATGGTGCAAAATTATTTATAAATAAAGAAATAGAACTACCTGAAGACAAATATACTTACAATGAAATCCCTAAAAATTACGACGATTTTATTCAAAATGAGATTAGACTAAACAGTAAAAATCCAATGTTTATCAACAAAACATCAAAAAATATTATTGACAATATTGATTTTAAGCAAGAAAAAGCAAGAAGATTGGAAAAATTTTATCAATATGCAAAAAAATATAACTCAATAAATGAAATCCAAATTGAACTTTTAAAACAAGATGTACCTTTTGTTTATCCTCTTTTATGTAAACAAGAAATTAAAACAGATATAATATTGTTCAGATATTGGGATGCTCTACCTAAAAATTTCCCCGAGTACAAATTTTACAGATACCTAAAGCCTATACCACTGCTTGAAGAACCATTCCGCAAATAATACTTATAATAAGCAATATAGATATAATTTTTGCTGTATCTTTTATATTTTCATTATGTCTGAGTAAAACAAGAATACCCAAACCTGCATTTGATAACAAACCTGCCATTGCGGCACCAAAACTTATTGATCCTTTTATTAATAACATAGTAATTGCAATTGAAGTTGCACAATTTGGAATCAAGCCGACAAATGACATCAAAATAGGTTCTATAAACTTAAACTTAGCAATTATCACATGCAAAAATTCGAGATTAGAATATAAATTAATCAAGAAATTCAATATTATAGTTATAATCAAGATAAACACAAAAATATTAAAAGTATGATGCAACGGATGATATATCAAATCTCTTTTTCTTCTTCTTGATACACTATGATGACAGCATCCGTCATCTTCACAATGTTCACAATTATCTTCATGCTTTGGAGTAATAGATATATACTTATTATTTTTTAAAATAAAATCAACCAAATATCCTGCAAAAATTGCGATAACAATTTTTATACAAATTATTGGCAAAACGTAATGAATTTGAGATGGTTCAGCAAGCAGAATCGGGATTGCTTCGTCAGAAGTAGCCAAATATATTGCTATTAAAGTTCCTTTTGTTATAAATTTTCTTATATACAATGTACTTGCAATAACTGAAAATCCGCACTGAGGAATAATGGCGGCTAAACTTCCTATTGCAGGAGCAGATTTTTCTGATTTTTTCAAAAATTCATTAATCTTCTCAGCATAAAAAAATTCGACAATTTCTATTATTAAAAACACAATAAACAGCAAAGGTAAAATATGAAAACTGTCAATTATTGCATCAGTCAGCCAATCTGCCATTTCAAAGCTTTCAATCCAAGAATCAAATCCTGAAAATAACATCTCATTAATAGAATTTAAAAAATTTAAAAATTGTATCAGCATAATAAATTATAATTTCTCCTGTTTATTTTTCTTTGTTTTCCTTGGTTTGTTATGTTCTTCTTTACCTTCGCAATTTAATGCTTCAACTAAATGCTGAACTATATCATCAGAATGATAATGAACAGCGTGTTCTGATTTATGGTGAATATCAATTATGTGATAGTGCATTGCCATTTCAACCTGAATTAATGCAATATTATAATCATATATTGCAGTTACATATTTTGAAAGAGCTCCCGTATAATCAGTAATCGCATCTCTGTAGGAAGTATAGTCAACATCATCCTGACCGCCAATATATTTTGCCTTGACAATTTTTAATGAATTTCCTGCTTGATTTAATACATCCAAAGCAATAGGTATTTGGCGCTCCGCTTTATCTACATTATTAAACGCTCTTTTTAGCTCAAAATACAAATCTTTTTTGAAAAGATTAATTTCATTGTTAGCAAGATTAATTTCTGCTTCAGCTCCTTTTATACCATGTTTTAACTGCATAATATTAAGAGATGATGAAAGATTTACTCCTACATTAAACCGATTATTTGAAAAATCATTTGTGTTCAAATAATCATAACCTACACCTGCACTAAGCTCCGGGAAATAGGTACGTTTGATAAATTTTAGTGATTGTTCCATTGCTTTTTGGGTGGAAATTAACACCTGCAAATCAGGGCTGTTTTTATAAGCAATTTCAAGTGCCTGTTTTTTATCGAAATTAAACTTTTCTGGTGTAAAAGCATCTGTTGGAGTAATCTTAGTAAAACCAGACTTTAAATTAAAAGTTGGCGTGTTTTTTAAACTATATTTATAATTTTCATCCAAATACATTGAATTATTCAAATCAACAACAGCATTTTTATAGCTATTTTCGGCAGCAACTAAATTAGATTTTGCCTGTGTATAATTTACCATCGCAGAAGTTTTATCAGGTTTATGCTTTGCATTTCCAACAAATTCTCCGAACAAATCTGCATTTTCCTGCGCGACTTGAACAAGAGCTTGCTCTTTCAAAACTTTATAATACTTAGCTTTTACATCAAAAAGAGTGGCACACAAGCTATCCATAAATTCGTATTCAGCGCCAATTTTATAAAATTCCTCCATTTTTATATAAGAAGTTGTCTTTCCAAAATCCCAAACAAGTTGGTTTATAGAAACCCCAACATTTGGAAGTTCTCTATATCTTCTGTCATAATAAATATTATTAGAATTATTCTCATGATAAAAACCGACCCCTGCAGAAATTACAGGGAAGAATTGTGATTTTGCAATGCCTACACGGCTTTTTGCAATATCAAGATTATACTTTTGTCTTTTTATTTTTGGGCTATTTTGAAATGCAGCAGCGACACAATCAATTATAGAAAGGTTGCTGCCATCTTTTATATTTACTGAGTATTTTAAAAGTTCTTCTTCTATAGCAAAAACTGCATTTGCAGTAAAAAATAAAATAAATACTGCGCAGATTATCTTCCTTATGTCCATACAAGCATTATAATACAAACACAACGAAATTATAATTTTGTTGTGTTAATCAAATATTAAAACGAAACTTCTTATAATCAC
>CAMPBE010000020.1 GCA_946636615.1 uncultured bacterium
CAAAAATTAATAGCACAGTATAATAAACTAGCAACCTTAAATAAAACCTTAAATGATTCTTTAACAACTGCAATGAGTGCAGGAGATATATTGAGTTCTGCAGGAACAAAATTCCAACAAACAGCTGAAGCTATGGTTAATCCGTATCCTACAGACGGAACATCAGGCGGAGCAGTGAATGATGTAGCAAGCAGTAGTATTACTCAAAATGGAGTATTTTACGGAAATAATGAAAATGCAACAAGTCTTTTAGCTACTGGTGATGGTTTAGGCGGAGCTTCTCCTTTTGGAACAAAAGGCATGGAAAATAATTTTGATTTTGCAAGTAAATTTAAAAATAATCAATTTGCAGAATATAAAGGCATAAATATAAAATCAGAAAATGGTAAATATATTGTCCGAAATTTGAATTTAAATAATAGTGGAATGTCAAATTTATCATTTAATACATTACAAGAAGCTATGAGATATATTGATATTGCAGATCCTTTAAAAGGATTAAATTCTCATCAAGGAGTCCAATTTGCGAAATTTAATTTTAAATAAAATATAAGCCTGTATGTCAGATAATGCCTGACAAAGTAAATAATTATTACAATAAACTTTACTTTTACTGAGATTTAGGTTAAAATATTTGCAGACAGTATTGTCGTAAAAACGAACGGGAGTCCCCGTTCGTTTTTAGTTAAAATGTACATTGAAAGTAAAGCGATTCTACTGCTAAAGCCTCAGAATGACAATAAATGTCATCTTGAGCAGAGCGAAAGATCTCATAAAATAAAAATATGAAAAAGAAAGGCTATGTATACATATTAACAAACAAAAATAATACAACTTTATATATCGGTGTTACTTCAAATTTAGTAAAACGTATTTGGGAACACAAAAACAAAGTTGTGGAAGGGTTTAGTAGTAAATATAATTTGGATAAACTTGTGTATTATGAAGTTTTTGAAGATATTGAAACTGCAATAAACCGTGAAAAATATTTGAAAGGGAAAAATAGGCAATATAAAACAGAAATAATAACAAATTTTAATTACAAATGGAAAGACTTATACGAAGATATAATATAATGAGATTCTTCGGCTAAAGCCTCAGAATGACAATAAATGTCATCTTGAGCACTCTGCCGAACAAAACGATAGAGTATCGTTTTGTAATAGGGAAGAAAGACCTCATAAAATAAGAAATAAGAGATTCTTTGCTAACGCTCAGAATGACATTTGTTATTAAATAGATTCTTAGGTAAAAGTCTCAAAATGATAAAATCCGGAAAGGTAAAAATGAAGCAAGATATTAACAGACATGAAATATTGGAAAAAATTACACCGCTTATTGAAAATACAGCGATGAGATTTGGCTATATTCCTATAGAAATTGAGTTTGTTAAGGAAAATCACAGATGGTTTTTGAGAATATATCTTTATTCTAAAGAGAAAGATGTTACTCTTGACGATTGTGAAAAGGTTACTCGAAGTCTTGATGAATTTTTAGACACACTTATTCCTGTGAAATATTATCTTGAGGTTTCATCTCCGGGGTTAGAAAGAAAATTCAAATCAGATAAAGAGTTTGTGATTTTTAACGGAAGAAGAATTAGCATAAAGCTTGAAGAACCTCTTGAAGGCGAAACAGAAAAAATATTCAAAGGTGAAATTTTAGATTTTGATGAAAAAGAAGGTCTGAGATTTTTTAGATTCGAAGATGGCAAAGAATTATTAATACCACGTTCAAATATAAGATCAGCAAAATTGTATATAGATTAATAAGGAGAATAAAAATGATTAAAATTGGAACAGCGCTTTTTGAAGCATGTGAAGAATTGGAAAGAGAAAGAGGTATATCAAAAGAAGTTTTGATAGCATCATTGTGCGATGCAATGGTTGCAGCTTACAAAAAACATATGAGAATCGGTAAAGAAGTTACTAATATTGAAGCTATTTTGGATGAACAATCAGGTGAAATCGGAGTTTTTGCAACAAAATTAGTTGTAAAAGATGTGGAAGATCCTGATTTACAAATTTCGTTAAAAGATGCTCAAGAATATGCAGAAGGCGTTGAAGAAGGCGACGAAATTAAAATCGAAGTTACTCCTGAACAATTTGGGCGTATCGCAGCTCAATCAGCAAAACAAGTTATTACTCAAAGAATAAGAGAAGCTGAAAGAAACCTTGTTTTGAACGAATTCCTGGATAAAAAAGGAACGTTAACAACAGGTATTATTCAACGTGTTGAAAACAGAAATGTTATTGTAAATATTGGTAAAACTGATGCAATAATGCCTCAAAAAGAACAAATTCCTGGTGAATATTACAAACCTGGAAACAGAATCAGAGTCTTTGTTCTTAACGTAAAAGAAACAACAAGATTACCTCAAGTTATTGTTTCTCACGGTCATGCAGAAATTGTTAGAGAGTTATTTGAACTTGAAGTTCCGGAAATTGAAGACGGAATAGTTGAAATTAAATCAATTTCACGTGAAGCAGGATACAGAACAAAAATTGCAGTTTGGTCAAATGACCCTGAAGTAGATTCTGTAGGTGCTTGTATCGGACCTAGAGGTTCAAGAATTCAGACAATCGTTTCAGAATTGAAAAACGAAAAAATTGATATTGTAAGATATTCTGAAGATCCTGTTGAATATATTGTAAATGCTCTGTCTCCGGCAAGAGTTGTTTCTGTTGATATTTTAGCAAATGACGAATATGCAAAAGAAGCAATGGTTGTTGTTCCTGATGATCAATTGTCTTTGGCAATCGGTCGTGAAGGTCAAAACGTAAGACTTGCTCATAAATTGACCGGTTGGAAGATAGATATCAAGAGCGTTTCTCAAATGGAAAAAGCCGAAGCTGCTAATTTTGAGCAGTACGAAGAAGAACCGACAGAAGAAGATTATGCTCAAGAAGATGAACTTCAGCAAGAAATTGAAGAAGAAATGAATCAACAAGCTCTTGATGAAGAAGATTTTCAAGAAGAAGAATCTGCACAAGAAAATTCTGACGAAACAGAAGAATAATAATTAATTCAATAACAAAAAGACCGTCTGTATGACGGTCTTTTTTGCCTGGTGAAATATTAATATATATGAAGTAAATATTTGCTTTTATAAGTTGTATGGTGTACACTCTTTTATTAGAAGCCGGGTCGGAATTAAAAACCTTACCGGCGGGTGAATTACCCGGTAGTAAAAAATTAAGGAGAAAAGAAATGACACCAAAAAACTTTTTATTTACTTCCGAATCAGTTACGGAAGGACACCCCGACAAAGTATGTGATCAGATTTCTGATGCTATTTTGGACGAATTTTTGACAAAATATCCGCAATCTCGTGTTGCTGCGGAAACTACTGTTACAACAGGTATGGCGCTTGTGTGCGGTGAGATTACTTCTGATTGTTATGTAGATATTCCGTCAGTTGTGAGAAATACTATTAAAAATATTGGTTACACAGGAGCACATGGCGGTGGATTTGATGCTGATACATGTGCGGTTTTGACAAGTATCGATGAACAATCTTGTGATATTGCAGGCGGCGTAAACAAGGCATTTGAAGCAAGAACCGAAAACGCTGATACCTCAACTTCCGAAACTGAAAATATCGGTGCTGGAGACCAAGGAATTATGTTTGGTTTTGCTTGTAATGAAACACCTGAATTGATGCCGTTACCTATCAGTTTGGCACACAAATTGTCATATAGACTTACTCAGGTTAGAAAACAAGGTATTTTACCTTACTTAAGACCGGATGGAAAGTCTCAGGTTACTGTTGAATATGTTGACGGAAAACCTTCAAAAATTCATACTGTATTGATTTCTACTCAGCATGATCCTGAAATAAACGGAATTTCTGATAATTCAAAAGTTCAAGAAATAATAAGAAACGATATTAAAAAATATGTAATTGATTATGTATTTGAAAACGAAGAAATTAAATTAAGCTCTGATACAAAAATTTTGGTAAATCCATCAGGACGTTTTGTAGTAGGCGGTCCTCAAGGTGATGCAGGATTAACCGGAAGAAAAATTATCGTTGATACATACGGCGGATATTCTCGTCACGGCGGCGGTGCATTCTCAGGAAAGGATCCTACGAAAGTTGACAGATCTGCAGCTTATGCATCTCGTTGGGTTGCTAAAAACGTAGTTGCTGCCGGTTTGGCTGAAAAATGTGAAATAGAATTGGCATATGCAATTGGTGTTGCTGAACCTGTTTCTATCATGGTTGATACATTCGGAACAGGTAAAATTTCTGATGATGAAATATCAGCTCTTGTTTCAAAGAACTTTGATTTAAGACCTGCTGCAATTATAAATCAATTTGATTTACGCGGATTACCTGCTAAAAATGGTGGTAAATTCTATCAATTATTAGCTGCGTATGGACATATGGGCAGAACTGATATTGATGTACCTTGGGAAAGAACTGACAAGGCTTCAATCCTTAAGGAGCAAGCCTGTAGTTTAGCAGCTGTATAAACTATGTAAAATTTAATCAATGAAAAGGAGTCTTAAAAGACTCCTTTTTTGTATCTATTGAAATAAAGTTTTCCAACCTCGTTTAGGTCTATTTGTTTGATTTATTGAATTTGTTGTTCTAGCAAAAACGCTTCTTGATAGTGTATTTATATATTTGTTGTTTAAATGAGCGTAATCAAACAAGATAACACCTTTTGCATTTACTTTTCTCGCTTCATGAATTTGTCTAATCAAATCTTCATCCGAACCACCCATAAAAGTAACGAATAATCCTGCATAAAAATCAGTATTATATGATTTTGCATTTATAACATCCGTCATCATTTTGTGTGCAGTTTTAGAATCACAAGTGAGGAACAAAGGTGTAATTCCGTTAATGTAGTTTCTTGTTGACCAAGTTTTCCAATCTTGAAATTTAGAGTTAAATGCGGATACTCTATCAGGGAAGATTACAGTGCTTATATAGGTATTTGTCTTCTTTCCCAATAAGCCGATTTTCTTTACCATATTTGTAACTTGGTCTCTACGATAGTTGCTCCATTCAATATATAGTGGGTCATCATTTTTTAATTCTGACGGATCAACTCCGTATATTTCAAAAAATTCGTTTCTTGCATGTTGCGTATATCCCCAATTAGAAGAATCGTTAGAAGCAACACTATTTGGATATCTTATGTAATCAACATTTATTCCGTCAGGTTTGTAGCGAGTTATGATTTCTTCTATAAGTTTTAGTAAAAAATCTTGAACATCAGGATTTGCTGGATCTAAAAAATATCCGTTATGTTCGGCGCCTGATTTAGACGGTTCATTTGAATCCATATCTCTTTTTGTACGGTTTCCCCATGATGGGTTCATGGCCAAAATGCTGTTTGGATTTGAAGATGGTTTGTCTGCACCAACATAAAAAGTCTCAAACCAAGTGTGAACTTTAATCCCTCTTTTATGAGCTTCTCTAATCCATATAGCCAGAGGGTCTATGCCTATAAACGTTTCATATTGAGGTGTGAAGTTATAAGCTTCCATTGTTTTGCTTGGGAATATTGTTTTTCCGTGGAAATATGTTTCTATAAATATATTATCAATACCTGCTTGATAAATTCTGTTAACAGAGTTTATAATTTCTTGTTCTGTTGTTTCTACAGGTCTGAGCCAAATCCCTTTTAACTCTCCTATTTTATAAGGTAATACGCTTTTTAAGGCGTCATTTGCTGAATCAATTGCCGCTTGTGAATATTTTTGAACATCGTTTGGGTTTTTCTTTGCTTTTTTTAAATAGTCTTTAGCATCGTCAATGTAGGAAGCCGGCAATTTAGAATTATATTCCGGATGCGTTGTTTGATAGTACTTTAATAAATATTCTGCTTCGGATATCTTTTTTTCTGTTTCAAAAATATAACTTTCAGAAGTTGTATAAGTATATATAAAATTTGTTTCCTTATCTATGTATATTTTAGTTCCAACTGATAGTGAAGAATTAATCCAATTTTTGCCTCTGCCATGTCCGCTAATTACTATACCGTCTGTTGGTATATGTGAATTGGCACCTGTTATCTCAGTAACCGTATTTCCAACTACAACTGCTTCAGCTCCAAATTCATTTGTGTTTGTTCGTGTTCCAAAATCGGAGGTATATATAATTAGCTGATTTGCACCTCTATATCCTGGGAATCCACTACCATTTCTGTTTGTCCAGGGAGTAGGGTCTATTGCATTTGCCCATGCTTTTGTAGAACCAAAAATAACTTCATCTTTACTCTTTTCATAAGGCTTGAATACAGGTAATAAAGGCTTTTGTGGCTCATTAATATCAACCAACTCAGTGTTGTTAGGGACTTGAATTTGTGGCTGAATTTGTTCATACACAAGCGGTTTTGTTTGTATTTTTCTTTTTAATAAAAGTGCAGCTGTAAGCTCGTCTGCAGATGCTATACAAGCTGTTAAAAATAATAAAATAAAAGTTATGTATATTTTTTTTAATTTCATTTATTCTCCCTAATAAATTATAAATAAACAAGGGTCTAGACTATTCTAAACCCTTGCCTAGTAATATTATTATTCAGTAATAATTTATATTACAACTCGTCATAACGAGGAGTTGGTTTAATTCTATAGTCATTAGTGAATGTATGTGAATCAAGACCCGGATCAAGATACATAAACACTTTTCTGACAAATTTTATGCATGGATTTTTATAATATTCTTTTTCTACAGGCTCTTCCAATGGTTCTCCGTTAATTTCAGCAACATTTTTTGTTATTGTGTTTATCATTACCGGAGAATATCCATGATTATATAAATAATCATGACTAACAGTGTCATCTGTTGTCAATTCTGCATATGCAGGACCAACAATAAATGCTGCTAAAATAATAAATAAAAAATTTTTTTTCATATTTACCTCGGTAATATTATAATACATTTTTTTTACGCTACAAATTTATTATAATTTCTTTACATAAAACTTTCATATACTAAATAGATGATTTTGTTATAATTTCTTCTAATTTTTCAAGAAGTTCGTTTTCAGGTACTCTTGCTATAATTTCACCTTTTTTAAATATATATCCTTCTCCGATGCCGCCTGCAATACCGAAGTCTGCGTGCTTGGCTTCTCCGGGACCGTTTACTGCACAGCCCATTGTGGCAATGGTGATTGGTTTATCCAAATTTTTAAATTTTTCTTCAACTTTTTTTGCAAGTTCAATCAAGTTAATTTGTGTTCTGCCGCAAGTTGGACAAGATACGAAGTTTACACCTTTTTGACGCAAATTTAAACTCTTTAGGATGTCAAAACCGGCTGTTACTTCTTCAACGGGGTCTTCAGTTAAAGATACTCTTATTGTATCTCCGATACCTTCTGCCAAAAGAGTTCCCAACCCAACTGATGACTTAATTAATCCACCACGCATAGTTCCTGCTTCTGTCACGCCTAAATGAAGCGGATATGGAATTTTTTCTGAAATTAATCTGTATGCTTCAATTGTTGTCAAAACATCTGACGATTTTAGTGAAACTTTGATTAAATCAAAATCTAAATCTTCAAGAATTCTTATGTGTCCTAATGCACTTTCTACCATCTTTTCAGCTAACGAGATGTCTTTTTCTTGCAAAGATTTTTCCAAAGAACCTGCATTTACACCAATTCTTATTGGAATTCGTTGTTGTTTTGCCAAAGATACAACTTTTTCTACATTTTCTCTTTTTCCTATATTGCCGGGATTAAGTCTTAATGCGTTGATTCCGTTATTAATACATTGAATAGCTAAGCGATAATCAAAATGTATATCTGCAATTAATGGGAGTGGTGATTTTTTTACAATCTCCTTAATTGATTCTGCTGCATCTTTGTTTAAGACTGCTAATCTCACTAGTTCGCAGCCTCTTTCTTTCATTTTATTAATTTGGTTTAAGGTAGCCTCAACATCTCTAGTGTCTGTGTTACACATTGATTGAACGCTTATTGGTGCATCGTTACCTATTTTTACATTTCCGATTGTTAGTTCTTTTGATTTTCTTCTGTTTATCATAATATAATTATATTAGCACAAAGGAGAAATTTATGAGAGTCGCAATTATTTCAGATATACATGCAAATTTTCAGGCGTTGGAAGCTGTAATGAATGACATAAAAGAACAAAAATGTGAAAAAGTCTTGTGCCTTGGGGATTTGGCGATGGCAGGACCTGAGCCTGTAAAGGTTATAGATTTTGTAAAAGCGCAAAAAGATTGGGAAATTATTCAGGGTAATACAGATAAAATGATTGCAGAGTATACGCCGGAATTGGCAGAATCTGTAAAATTGATATTCCCCGTTATGGGTAATGCTCTGGATGATGATGTATTAATTATTAGTAAAGAACAAAAAGAATATTTAAATAAATTGCCTGCACAAAAGGAATTGGAAATTGGCGGCACGAAAATTTTAATGGTTCATGGATCTCCCAGAAGGAACAATGAGGATATTCTTCCTGAGACGACGTTAGAAGAACTAGATGAAATATTGGAAGGGGTTGAGGCTGATTTGATTTTTTGTGGTCACACTCATGTTCCTTGCGGTTTTCAGACTAACAGCAGAAAAACTGTTGTAAATGTGGGAAGTGTTGGTAGGCCAATGACTAAAAATCCTCAAAGTTGTTATGTGGTTGCAGATTTTAATAATGGTGAATTTACAATAGAACACAGACTTATAGACTATGACAGAGAGACAGCATCTAAGATAATGAGTAAAAGAGGGTTTGACGGTGCGGAAAAATTAGCAGAAATGATTCTTCATCCGATCGAAAGACATGTTTAATGGATAATAAATATTATTTTCAGTATATTAGTATAATAGCTTTCTAGCAAAATTAGTCTTTATAAGAGAGCATTCCTGAATAAGTTCCTCGTTCATAAAAAATATAATAATCACTACTTGGTGAAACAGCAATGAGCCTTATACTATTTGAGCGTTAAAGAGTTATACGCTACGACAATAGCAGAGTGAACAATAATTGTAGGTGAAACGATAGCACTGTATGAATGATAAGATTGATATACCCTGAAACAAATGTTTGTTTTTAGTTTCCTATAATATTTTTTATGTAAATAAAATATTTGTAATATAATTACCTTATGGATATTATTAATCGTTTAAAAGGAAAAGTTGTTGTATCTTGTCAGGCTATGCCATCTGAACCACTTTATTTAGAAAAATGCATGGTTGCAATGATGCAATCTGTTGTTAAGGGAGGCGCTGGCGGCCTTAGAGTTGCCGGGGCAAGAGATGTGAAAAATGCTAAAAAACTGTTTAATATTCCTGTTATAGGACTGACAAAACCAAATATTATTCCTGAGAATTGGCAAGAAATTGTATATATAACACCTACACAAAAAGAAGTTATTGAATTAATTGAAGCTGGAGCTGATATTATTGCTCTTGACGGGACAATGAGAAAACGTCCTAATAATGCTAAATTAGAAGATTTAATAAAATATATAAAAATCAATAAACGCATATCAATGGCTGATATATCAACCTTAGAAGAAGGTCAAAATGCAGAAAAATTGGGCGCAAATATTTTGTCTACCACACTTTCCGGTTATACACAATTTTCTCAAAACAGAGGAGATGAACCTGATTTTGAATTGTTAGAACAATTAGTTAAAAATACAAATTTACCTGTTGTTTTAGAAGGTAGAATTTGGGAGCCTGAACAAGTAGACAAAGCTTTTGAAATCGGGGCACACTGTGTCGTTATAGGTTCTGCAATAACAAGACCTCAATTGATTACAAAGAGATTTATAAAACGAGGGTAAAATGAAAAAAGCTTTAGCAATAGATGTCGGCGGCACTAAAATTTATAGTACAATAATTAACCCAAAAGGCGAAATTATTGGTGATATTGAAAAATTTCATACTCCAAAAACTTTTGTAGAAATTAAAGCACTATTTAACGAAATAATTTCTAAACACGAGAAGGATGTAGACGTAATAGCTTTTGCAACATGCGGTGCCGTAAATAACAGCAATGACGGGATCTTAGGCTCAACAGGAAACATAGCAAAAGAATATCCAACAATGGATTTCAAAAGTTTGAGTACAAAACCTGTCTTTGTTGAAAATGATGCGAATGCTGCAGCTTGGGCAGAACATATTATAGGTTCTTCAAAAGGTATGCCATATTCTATTATGCTTACACTTGGAACAGGTGTTGGTGGTGGAATTATACTCAACAACAAGTTATACAAGGGTAAAAATGGAGCAGCAGGTGAAATGCATTTTAAAATGCGTACAGACAAACACAGAAAATGCACTTGCGGCTCTTGGGATTGTTTTGAAGCATACGCATCCGGTACAGGCTTAAAGAAAACTGCGGAAGAAATATCAGGAGAATCTGATATTACAACGTATGACGTAATTGATAATAAAGACAGACCAATAATGAAAAAGATATTAGAGACATGGCAAAACGATATTTTGGAAGGAATAATCGGACTTGCCAATATTTTCGACCCTGATTGTATCGTTTTGTCAGGTTCTATGGCCGAATTTGTTGATATTGAATGTCTGGAAAAAGAAGCGAATAAACAAATTGTTACTACGCCTTTTAAAATAGTAAAAGCTTCAGCCGGAAACTATTCAGGTATGATTGGTGCAGCTCTTTTAGCATTAGGAGAATAGATTTGGGCAAATCAAAAAAAAGGATTATTTATAAAGGAAAAAATCAACAACTAGCCAACCTTACAAGAAAAGAAGCTGTTGCAAGTGCTGTAAAAATGCTGAACAATGAAGATAAAGATGCATATTCAATAATAACTTTGTTTGGACTTTCTGCAGAAGAACTTTTAGAGGGTGGCGCAAGCTTTGAAATTGTAAAAGGATTAGGAAATATTATTTAATGAATAAAATATGGTTTTGGCTTAAAAATTCAAGATTATTTTCTTTACCTATGACTGTTTTGTCTTGGTTAGTTATATTTGTATACTCCAATGATGGTAATATTTTTAACGGAGTGTTGGCTTTGATTGGAATTTCATGTGTTCATATGGCAACAAACTTGTATGATGATTATGTTGATTATAAAAATCTTACGGATAATTGCCAAAAATGCAAATGTGCCTATATAAAAGAAGGCAAAGCAACTATTAATGATGTTTTACGAGTAGTAATAATATATTTTGTTATTGCGACTATAGTCGGCTTTATCTTATTTTTAAGATGCGGTTTCCCTGTAATTATTTTAGCAATTATTGGTGCATTTATTTCACTATGCTATGCAAAACTATCAGAACACGGCTTTAGTGAAATTGCTGTCGGGTGCGCATTTGGACCTTTATTTTTTGAAGGGGTTTATTTTGTAATGACAGGAAAATTCTCATTTGAAGTCCTTATGATGTCTCTTGCGGTTGTATCCTTTACTATTGGACTAATGTATACTCATACAGTATTGGATTACGAAGGCGATGTAAAATCCGGCAAAAAAACACTTGCTGCAAGATTAGGTACTAAAAACAGGGCAACAAACGGCGTGTTTGTAGTATATGGGATAGGCTATTTATTTACAGCAATAACTGCATTTATTTCAAATAACTATTTTTTATTTTCTACATACTTGCTAATTCCATTAGTTATAGATATTTATAAATCTTTAAAAACTTTTAAATGCGGGGGAGAAATTTTTGAATTTTATAAAAGGTTATTAAAAGCAAGAAATTTAATGGTATTTTATTCATTGCTTTTTACAATCAGTATATTTTTAAAACTATTCTTCACAACAGAATAATTAGTAAAACAAAAAGAGGCGCTATCGCCTCTTTGAAAATGGAGTTTAAATGTATATGTAAGTCTTTTAGTTTGAATTGTCTATGGTTTAATGATTTAAATTTTATTTATCGAGCTTTTATTCTATTAAACAATTAAACTATACTAACTTCCTACAAGTCTCATTGCTTCTTGCAGAAGTTCTTTTTGTGAAGAAATTATTTTATTTGTTGCTTCCATTTGGAGTTTGGCCATTTGGTAATAAGAAATATTAGCTTTAAAATCAGCATTTGACATTTCTAATAATCCTGAACGAATTTCGCCAACACCAATAACAGGTTTTCCTGATTCTGCGGTTTCCAAGAACTGACCTTCTTTAAATTCATAAAGAGCTGCAGCATTATGGAAATTTCGTGTAGTTATTCTGTACAAAGGAACAGAACGTTTGCCGTTATCTGATTTTCCGTATATTGTACCATCACCCTTTATTTCATAATCATCATATTTACCCAAAAATTTTCCATTATTAGGGTCTATCCACAATTTGATGTTTGTTGTCGGAATATCCATTGCACCGCCTTTCATTGCGGTTTCTTGATACAAATCTGCAGATATGGATTTTGTACCCTGCATAATTTCGCCTTTATCATTCAAGATATATCCTTGAACAGTATTGCCATTTCTGTCACGATATACACCTTCTTTATCAAAAACAAATTCTCCAAGCCTTGTATATATACTTTGACCTTCAGCATTCTTTACAAGAAAGAAGCCTTTACCTTCTAAAAATAAATTTTCTTTAGATGTGCCCGGAGTTGATTTACCTTGATCTATTTTTTTATCATAATCATCAGCAATAGCACCTCCAAGGAATGTTTTGAAGTTGACTTGTTGTTCTCTAAAACCGGGTGTATAGATGTTTGTCATATTATGAGCTATAACATCCATCCAATTAACCGTAGATTTTTGGGTGTTCATTGCCGTAACAAAAGCATCATTCATTGTTATTCTCCTTTTTACGTTTTTGTTGCTGACCATTTTTTGAATTACTGTATGTTAATTCCGAATAGGCTAGATTTTCATCATCAAAACGCTGTCTTAAGCTTGCAATATTATTTCTTAGATATTGCTCTACAGCTTTATCCCCCGGAATAAAATTAGCAGCAAGACTTCCGTCTTTATTTACTTTTATAATGACAGAAACATCTTTGTCAAAATCTATTCTAAAAGGTTTATTTGTCTTTAATGATTCGGATAACTTTTCCATCAATATAGACGAAACTTGCAAATTCTTTTGAATATTTTGGGAATTTTCAACAATTTCACTTCCGAGTTCATTCATTATGCCTTTCACAGACATATCAGTATTTTGAACAAGATTAGCAAAAAAGTTTGCATCATTGTCGGACATATTTATCGAATCATAATCAACTGTAGAAGCGTTACTAATATTCACCATTAAATCCTTTGTATTTAACAAACTTTGGATATTTTGCGATAAAATCGTTTGGCTCTCATTATGATATTTAAAATCGGTAAAATTCAACTCTCCGCTGAGTATTTCCGGAGATACAATATCTTCATCTTTATTATTTACCACTAACTTATTTTTTTGTTCTTTATCTATTACTTTTGTTTCTTTTTCAGCATCATTTTTAGTGTCAGCTTCTTTTTTGGATGAATTTTTTGTATCATCTGCTTTTGTTGCAGATTTCATTTCATCTTCAAAAGATTTTTCTGATATTTTTTGATTGTTCGAAGTTTTTGACTGAGATTTTGCAGCGCTGACATCAGAGTTTGCTGATATTACAGCTGTTTGTGATGTATTAACGTCCATTTTAACTACCTCCGTCTATTTCTTCTAATTGTTTTAGGATTGCTGCTTCCTCTTCTTGAATTTTATCTTGATTTTGTCTAAAGAATCTTGTGACTCCAAGTTCGGAATATGTTTTAAGTTCTGCGGCCTTTTCTTCTGCTATGTAAATTTCTCGATTTTTTTCTTTATGTTTTTCAAGAACTTTTACACCTTGTTCTAATTTTACAAGTGTTGCCTTTTCTTCATCAAGTTTTCTTTGGAGTTCTACTCGAATGGCTTCTAGCTGTTCTGCTTTTTCCCACAGATGAATGAGATATCTGTCATAGCTCTCATACATCATAGGATCTGCTGCTCTCATATTCTGTTTTGTAGTTCTGATTTCTTCTTCATTTTTTCGAATATTTTCTTCGGCTTCATAAACAGCCTGTTGAGCTTTTTGGACTACAAGTAATTGTTCATCCTTCTTATGAATTCTGAATTCCAGAACTTTTTGTAACCTGTATCTGAAAGGCATTTTATATCACTCTATCGTATTATGACCTATTCCTTGAGTGTTATAAACATCTATATGTATGATTTAATAATTATTTTCAAAAAGTCAATCCAGAATATGAACACCAACTCCTGAGCTTCTATTTGTTCTGGTAGTTCTGTAGCCTCTTGGTGTTTGATAATAATTTTGATATCCGCTGCCGTATCCTTGGCGCATCATCTCTCGTTCCGCTTCAAAGTAATCCATATATGCAGGATCCATTCCCTGACTCAATGTTGGAGTTAAGCCGGTCGGATATCCTGTAAATTGGTTCATAAAATTACCCCAAAGTGTGTTTCTCCAATTACTTCCGGATGAACCTGTAAAAATTGGCGGTCTGTATTGATTGTAAATTTGTTTGCGAGTGTTGTAATTTGAATCTGAATTGTACATTCTGTAATTTTTAGATGCTGCATGTAACAAATTATACCGATCATTCAGCGTACCGCTTTGGCATGTTCCAAACATTTTTGTTTCGAGTCTTTCGAGTCTTTGCTCAGGAAGTTCGTACTCGTATGTTTGATTTAGAATTTGTTTTTCTACTCTTTTTAAACCGTTATAAAAATTTTCACAATTTGCAGTTTGCGCAATAAGCAGCAATATACTCAGTATTAATATTCTTTTCATATTTACAAGATAAATCTTAAAACTTTTTTTGCATTGCACACCAAGGTTAATTTTATGCTACAATTTTTCTATGAAAAAATTATTTATTTTGTTTTTATTTTTGTTATTATCTTGTTTTCAATGCTTTGCCGAAAATATTGTTTTACCTTCAGAAACAGGTATTGTAAGAGAATTATCTTTTGATGATACGGCAAATATACAAGAAACTCAGGCTACAAAGCAAATTGCTCTTATTGAAGTTTTGACAGGAGAATATAAGGGAACAAAAAGATATATAGATAATATGCTAACCGGAAACCCCGCCTATGATATTCCGCTAAAAAAAGGGGATAGAGTAGTTTTACATCTGGAGCCAAAAAATGAAAATATAATAACAGCCGATGATATTGATTTTTTTGTCGCTGATATTAAAAGAGAGAATGCTATTTGGATATTTACAGCAATATTTGGAATTCTTTTATTAATTACAGGCAAAAAAAAAGGTATAACAAGTATTATTTCAATAATTGCAACAGTATTATTAATATTTTTTGTTCTTGTTCCTGCAATATTGAGTGGCATAAATCCTCTGATTGCTTCTGTAATTACAGGTATATTATCTACCATAATTACGCTATATTTGGTTGGTGGATTTAATCCAAAGAGCACTTCGGCCGTTTTGGGAACAAGTATAAGTTTAATTTTTTCAGGACTCTTATCATTATTGGCAATATATATTGCACACCTTACAGGATTTGCCGGCGAAGAAAACATGTTTTTGTATACAGCAAGACCTGATTTGGATTTTACCGGTATTTTAGCAGCATCAATTATTATTGCTGCACTCGGAGCGTTGATGGATACTTCAGTTTCAATAGCTAGTACAATCAATGAAATCCATGAAACAGATAAATCATTATCAATAACAAGTTTGTTTAAATCCGGAATGAATGTAGGAAAAGATATTATAGGCACAATGTCTAACACTCTTATACTTGTTTACATGGGCAGTTCTTTGCCTTTGATTTTATTATCCAGCAATATTGATTTAAATAAATTTTTTAATTTAAATCAGGTCGCTACGGAGATAATTTCTGCATTAATAGGCAGTATTGCTATTTTAGTATGTGTACCTGCAACTGCAATTATTGCATCATATTTGATAAAAAAATCAAAAAATAATTATAATTTTAATTTTAATAATGCTGATTAAAATTTTAAATTTATATTGTTATATTATGTTTATAACTTGAACATGCCTGTTTTTTATTGTAAATATAAAAAAAAGGGTATTGTAGTGGAAAAAGAATATCTTGAATCAATAGCACAAGAATGTAAAATTTATGACAGTAGTGACATAAATGTTGCTATAAATAATATTCAAGCTCTTGATGAAAGATTTGAAAGAGATAATTTAGTTGAAATATACAATTATCTGTTAAGCAAAGCAACCAACTCTGATATTTTAACAGTATTAATTCAATGTTCTGACAGGTTTAGAGATAAATCTTCTCTCAGTCCTCTTTTAGATATATTACTAATGAAAAATTTAAATTCTGAAAAGGAAGACTATATAAATGTAAGAGTTTTATGCACAAAAGCTCTTGCAAATTTAAAAGATACAAGCGCTGTAACACCTCTTTTATATTGCTTAAACAATAAAGATGAAAATTACAAAATTCGTCTGGCATGTGCTGATGCATTGGGTAAAATTGGCGACAGATATGCAGTAGCCCCATTGATTGAAGTTGTAAAAGACGAAAACGAAAAATCAGTATATTTGAGAGAAAGTGCGGCATCTGCTCTTGGTATGTTAGGAGATATCAGAGCAATAGATCCTTTGGTAAGTATATTGGAGGCACAAAAAGGCATTTGGAATAAATTTACATTTTTAAAAGAAAGAATAATAGAAGCCTTAGGAAAACTTCGATTTAGTGATGATGAGAGGGTTTTTAATGCTTTGAAAAATTCCCTTATTGATGAATCGCCACAGATAAGGATTGACGCAATAGAAGCTATAATGGATAGTGAAAATCCAAAAGCCGTTGATACAATAAAAACTTGTCTTTTGGAAGATGCAGATGAAGATGTTAAAAAGAATGCAATGATAGCGTTGTATAATCTTATTGGAAGAGAAATTTTAGATGAAGTAATTTCAAATCCTGATTTTTCAGATTCGTTAAAAATGGAAGCTGTTTCTATGATATCAGAGTATGAGGAGGAGGGAGAAAATGAATAAAGGAATTATTCTTCTATCTGGCGGTTTAGATTCCCTTGTCAGTTTGGGATTATGCAAAGAAAAATATAACATAACTAGTGCATTGACATTTGATTATGGGCAAAAATCTGCAAAAGATGAAATTAAAGCTTCAAAAAAAATTTGCGAATATTACAAATTAAATCACATAGTTATCAAATTGGATTGGCTGAAAGAAATTACGCACACTTCACTTGTATCTTCCGAAGATTTACCACAAGGGATTGATAACCCTGCAGAATCGGCTAAAAATGTTTGGGTTCCGAATAGAAACGGTCTGTTTTTAAATATCGCCGGAGCTTATGCAGATGGCGAGGACTTTGAATACATATTAATAGGAGCTAATAAAGAAGAAGCTGAGACATTTCCGGATAACACTACAAATTTTATAAATAGTGTTAATGTTGAATTTGAATATTCAACAATGAAACATCCCAAAGTAATAGCTCCCTTGATAAATTCGGATAAAAATGATATAGTGAAACTAGCCTTGGAAAACGAAATTCCGTTACAATTTGTCAAAAGCTGTTATGCAGGTGGAGAAAAACATTGCGGGAAATGCGAATCTTGTACAAGGTTAAAAAATGCTTTGATTGCAAATAATGACACTACTTATATAAAGGAACTGTTTTGAAAACTTATTTAATTGAAGAAAACGTAAAATATGAAGGTTGGCAACTGTCACCTCATTGGATATATAAAAATTATAAAATGCAGGGCGATGCCATTGTTGCTTTTATAGGAGAATGTGAAGTAAAACTTACCGAAATGGTTGATATTGAGGACGTAATCAATAACGAACCGATTTACAGCAAATCTATGCTTAGCTTTATATCAGAACAGTTCAACATCGGATTAGTTGAAGGTGTTTTAAGACAAAGACTACTCATATGTACAATAAAGGAAGCTTTGGAAAAACGTGGATATAAAATTACAAGAAACGGTGATGATTTATTTTTTGATGGTAAAAAATTAACCGTTTCTATTGCTACAAAATCTGCGACATCAGTTTTAATTCATACAGGAATAAACATTGATTCAGCAGGAGCTCCCGTAAAAGCTTCAGGATTAAAAAGCGAACTTGGTATATCCGATATTGATGAATTTGCAAAAGAAGTTATGACAAAATATGCAGAAGAAATTGATGATATAATATTAGCATCAACAAAAGTTAGAGGTGTATAATGGAAGAAAAAAAAACATCACATATAAGCTATAAAGAATATCAAAAAAAAGTCAGTAAAAATCCTAATGATGGCATAGCTATGTTTGTGTCCGTATTTTTCATTCTACTATTATTATTTTTAGGTATTGCTAAACAAATATCTCCTGATATTGATGTTTCAATTGGCAGTGATGATAATGCCGAATCAGAAACTATGGGAATTAATAAATCAGAAGTTGATGAAAGGTTAAAACTCTTACAAATAGAAGATAAAGGAGATGCTAAATCAAACGATGATGAAATGTTTGCCTCTGAGCTTGATGAAAAAGTTGTTATACCTGCTCAAAAACAAGATGAGCAAAAACAAAATGATACAAAACAAATAGCCCAATCAGAAAAAGAAGCAACTCCTAAACCGGCAGAAACAGCAGCACCTGCGCCAAGAGTTTCACAAAGTCTTGTTCAGGAAACTCAATCGGCAGCAGTTCCAACTGTGTCTAAAGTTGTTGTTGGCTATTATTCTACAAAAGAACAAGCAGAAGTTGCCAAAGGTATAATTGCAGAATCAGGGTTAAATATATCACCGTTTGTAAGAGCAATAGGTGGCGCATATACAATACAGGTAGGCTCATATACATCAAGAGAAAAAGCTCAAACTATGGTTAATGAACTTTTAAGAAATAATTATCCTGCAAGAATAATTTCTGAATAATGAGGTGGATCATGTCTGAAGATTTTGAAAACAGAGATTTCGAAGCTGAACACGAAAATTTTATGCTCGAAACAATACAATCATACAAAGATGAAATTGAAAAATATTCACTTGAAATAGATAAAGGTGATGATTCTGCAAGTACATATGCTTTATTCTTTCAGGCATATAAGGCTCTTTATGAATTTACTAAAAATGAAAAAAAATATAAATGCGTTGAAAAATCTGTTATAGACAACATATGCAATAATTTTGAATCAAAAGTACAAAACGAATTATCACAAAATAAAAATGTTGCATATAACTACTGCCATATGGCAGAAATTTTTACATACAAGAATGATAAGAAAAAGGCTCTTGAATATTACAATATGGCAGTAAATGAAGATGAATCTACTCTTACAAACAGGGCTCAGTTTAAAAACTATGAACTTAACGATAGGGCAGGAGCTTTAGCTGATTATAACAGAGCGCTTGAAATTAAAACAGATCCTGACGAAAGAGAAATGATTCAGCATTTAATTGATAATATAGATTTAGCAAGAAATTCTGATAAATTAATAAGAAGCACAAATATTCAAGTATTACTCATCATTATTTGTGTAGTGGCTTATATAATATTTCAAGTATATTTAATTTTTGCAAAATAACAGCAAAAAAAACTCCGTCATAATGACGGAGTTGGAATTCTTTTTTCATAATTCCTCGTAATAGTGTGAAGTGTAGTGTGCAATAAAACGTTTTTCTTGATTCCTCGTTTTATGCATTTCCTCGTGTTCATGTATATAAAAAATTTTTTGTATATAAAATTGCTATACTTTATATATTTTGTTAAAATTTTGTAACATAATTTGACAAATATTATAATAAACAAGATTATTGATAATATAAAGTTCTTTTTATAAGGGATAATAGTATGAAAATTTTGATTTCAAATGATGACGGTATAGCTGCTAACGGTATAAGATGTTTATCTCAGACTTTGGCTCAGGAACATGATGTATATGTAATAGCACCGGACAGAGAACGCAGCGCAGCAGGACATTCTTTGACTCTGCATACACCAATTAGGGTTGAAGAAGTTGATGCTTATAATGGAGTAAAAAGAGCTTGGGTTACAACCGGAACCCCCGGAGATTGTGTTAAAATAGGCATAAATGCAATTTTATCAAAAGAGGAACAACCGGATTTGGTAATTTCAGGAATAAACCATGGCCCAAACTTGGGTGCTGATATTTTGTATTCAGGAACTGTAAGCTGCGCAATGGAAGGAGCAATGCTTGGAGTTCCAAGTATTGCAATGTCTTTAGCAAGCTTGAAATACGAACCTGAAGATTTTATATTTTCAGCACGATTTGTAAAATCTTTGATTCCAAAACTTTCACAATATAATTTTCCTAGAAAGAGTATTTTGAATATAAATGTTCCTGCTTTGGATGAAGAAGATATTGCAGGTATTGCTGTTACAGAATTGGGCAGAAAAATGTTTACGGATAGCTACGAAAAAAGAATTGATCCAAGAGGTAAAGTTTATTATTGGATGGCTGGAGAATTGATTACAGAACCTGTAGATGCGAAAACTGATATTGCAGCAGTACGCAACAACAAAATATCAATAACACCCGTAACTTATGAAATGACAAACGAAACAACAATGTCTGATTTAGCAAAAGTTCTCTGCAAAGATAATTTATGCGATTGGTTTAAATAAATAATTATTTATTAATAGTTATATAAATATCAGCCAATTTTCCTGATTTGTTATTTTTAAAACGAATTTCTTTTTTAGAATTTTCAGGAGTAAATTCTGATTTTTGATAATTGATTAAATATTTCATAAATTCTGGACTAAACATATAAACACCTACACATTTCCTTCACATATATATAAAAACATATTTTATTCAATTTTTGTTATATTTTTGAATAAATGTTTACAATAGTTAATAAGATGATATAATAAGCATATGCGTCAATCATCAATTATAGATATAATATCTCCGATAATGGCAGGCCCCTCAAGCTCGCATACTGCAGGAGCAGTACGTTTGGGGCTGCTTGCTAAAAATATTTATAACGCAAAGACTGAAAAAGTTATTTTTAAACTCTACAATTCATATGCGTCAACAGGCAAAGGACACGGCACAGATAAAGGATTATTAGCAGGATTCTTAGGGCTTTCTGTAGATGATTCAAGAATAAAACATATTTTTGATACTGAAGATGCCAAAAATTTAAATTACGAATTTGAATTTTTACAAGATTTCAACAGACACCCAAATTCAGTTGATTTTGTTTTTGAAGGTGATATGAATATGTCAATTTCAGGGAATTCCGTTGGCGCAGGCGAAATTGAAATTACAAAAATCAACGATTTTTCTGTTAAATTAAGTGGTAAGTATAATACCCTTTTGCTTGTTTATAACGACAAACCTGGGGTAATTTCAAAAGTTACCGGAATAATCCAAAATGATAAAGTTAATATTGCGTCATTGCATTGTGATAGAAGTGGAAAAGGTAAAGATGCTTCAATGTGTTTGTGTGTTGATGGAGAACTGTCAAAACCGGTGATTGAAGAAATAAATAAACTTGATGACATGTATATGGTTAGGTATATAAAGAAATTGGAAAATTAAATGGATCAGGATATAAGTACATTCAGACAACTGTATTATGTTTGTAAAGAACAAAATAAAAAAATATATGAAGCTGCTATAGATTATGAAGTTTCGCAGGGCGAATACAGTGAATATCAAATAAGATTACAGGCCCAAAACAGTCTTAATGCCATGAAAAACGCAATAAAAGAGGGACTTAAAAGTACAGAGCCTTCTCCGAGCAAAATGAGTGGCGATGATTGCGACAAACTACAAAAACGTTTTAAAAAAGAAAAATCTATCTTAGGAAAAACTGCAGAAAAAATAATGACTTATGCGCTTGCAACAAGCGAACAAAACCTGAGAATGGGAACGATTGTAGCATGCCCGACTGCAGGCTCTTGCGGGATTGTTCCTTCAGCCTTAATTGCATACGCTGAGGATTATAATATCTCAGAATCTGAACAGATAAATGCGCTTATAACTGCAGGAGAAGTTGGAAAACTAGTTGCAAATAAAATGGCCTTAGCAGGTGCCGTTGGAGGTTGTCAGGCAGAATGCGGAGTTGCATCTGCAATGGCATCTGCTGCAGTTACTCAAATGCGAGGTGGGAATATAAAACAAATTATAAATGCAGTTGCACTTGCACTTAAAAATATTATGGGACTTACCTGTGACCCTGTTTGCGGACTTGTAGAAATTCCTTGCGTTAAAAGAAATCCATTCCTTGCAATACATGCAATAACTGCATCAGAATTAGCTATGGCAGATATAATATCAAAAATACCCATTGATGAAGTTGTTGATGCTTTGGAGCAAACAGGTGCATTAATGTCACCATTATTAAAAGAAAGCTCTCAAGGAGGACTTGCAAAAACAAAAACGGCAATAGCATTAGAAAAAATATTTTAAAATAATTGTAAAGTTTTGTAAACAAATTGAAAAATTTAGGCAATTTTGTGGAAATTATATTCTTTATATATATATAAGAGATATATAGGAGTATAATTATGACTTTACCAATAGGTGCAATAGGTTCAGGCGACGAAAAATCAAATGGTTTACAAATGGATGGCAGTCCTACAAAAAAGAAACCTTGGGAAAATTATGCCGGGGCTTTCGGAAATTTTATCGGCAATTTGCCAACCAATTTTAACAGTGCTTTTACGGTTTCTGAAGATCGAAATGGAATTGGTGCCGCAAAACTCTAGGTTTTGCAAAAGAATTATGTTTAATATAAACTGTTCCTCAGTTGAGGAACAGTTTTTATGCTTTTAACATCTGATATAGGAAATACAAGTATTACATTAGGTTTGTTTGAGGATGATGCGCTCGTTGAAGAATTCAGGCTCGCATCAGACAAGGATTTGCCTATAGAGGAATATGAGGTACTTTTAAAATCCTTATTCAAAGGATTTTCTATAGACAGTTGCATTATTGCATCTGTTGTCGAAGAACTTACAGACAAGTTTAAAAAAGCATGTGACAAAGTTCTTGGCATAAATTCTCTTGTTCTGTCAACTGATATAAACACAGGTGTCAAAATAAAAATTGATAACCCGAAAGAAGCAGGTGCAGATAGGATCGCAAACGCAGTCGGTGCATATGTTTTGTATAAAAGACCGGTTATTGTCGTAGATTTTGGGACAGCAACCACATTTGATATTGTTAATTCTGACGGTGAATTTATTGGTGGCGCTATCTCTTTAGGCATCATGTCTCAATTAAAAGCTTTGAATAAATTTACTTCGAAACTACCGAGAACAGATATTTCAACTTCTGCCCGTGCTATCGGACATAATACAAATGACGCAATATTATCCGGAGTAATCAGAGGCACTGCTGCAATGATAGACGGTATGGTTGAACAATGTGAGGCTGAATTAGGAGAAAAAGCCACCCTTGTTGCAACCGGAGGTTATTCAGGTCTGATTGCAAATTATTTAAAAAGACCGTTTGATTTTATTAATCCGACTTTGACTCTCGAAGGCCTCAGATATTTATACCAAATTAATTCAAAATTTGTATCTAAAATAGTATAAATTTTTTAAATTTGAATTTTGTCTTTGCTTTATGCGTCTAGATTAAGTGCATTTGTTTTTATTAATTTTTTGCCTATTTAAGAATTTATGACTACAATATTAATATGATTACATTTATTTCAGGCATAATAATATTAATACTAGGATATATTTTTTATTCAAAATACATAGAAAAGATCTTTGGGCCGGAAGATAAACCAACACCTGCACACGAATATAAAGACAATGTTGATTATATTCCTATGCAAAAGAACAAAAATGCGCTCATTCACCTTTTAAATATTGCGGGAATGGGGCCTATTATTGGCGCTATTCAAGGGGTTTTATTTGGTCCAATTGCTTTTATATTAATTCCACTTGGTTGTATATTAGCTGGCGGTGTTCACGATTATTTTGCCGGCATGCTTTCTGTGAGAAATCGTGGAGCTCAAATTACCGGTTTGATTCAAGAGTATTTAGGTAAAAGTGCATTTAAAATTTTTATAGTTATTGTTTCAATAATGCTACTGCTACTTGCTACAGTATTTGTCTATACTGCAGGAGATCTTTTTGTAGAAAGGTTTATGGGTGTTAAAGATTTTGTAATAACGGATCCGAGAGTTTTAGGGACATATATTGTAATTCTTTCATATTTTATTATTGCAACATTATTTCCTATAGATAAAATTATCGGGAAATTTTATCCCATATTAGGTTTAATGTTAATTG
>CAMPBE010000021.1 GCA_946636615.1 uncultured bacterium
TTATAAGAAGTTTCGTTTTAATATTTGATTAACACAACAAAATTATAATTTTGTTGTGTTATAATTTAAATGTCATGGAAGAGAAAGATCTAAAGATTTCAATAGCGCATCTTTACCCGAGATTACTTAATTTGTATGGAGATATGGGCAATATTATTACGCTGAAAAAAAGATGTGAATGGCGTGGAATTGAAGTTGATTTAGAAGAAATCGGGATGGACGATTCTATAAAAGAGCACGACTTGTATTTTATTGGCGGCGGTCAGGATAAACAACAACAAGATGTAGCTCAAGAATTGTACAAACACAAAGATTTTTTATTATCTGAAAGGGATAATGGCTCTGTGTTTCTGGGAATTTGTGGCGGATATCAACTTTTTGGACATTATTACAGACCGTTTGAGGGAGACGAATTGAAAGGGATCAGTCTTCTTGATGCGTATACGGTTGCTGGTAAAAAAAGATTTATAGGGAATGTGACTATTGAAACTGACTTTTTATCTCCAAAAACTCTTGTTGGCTTTGAAAATCATAGCGGTTTAACATATTTACAAGGAGATACTAAACCTTTGGGTAAAAGCTTAGTAGGTAATGGCAACAACGGGCAAGATGGTTTTGAGGGAGCAAGATATAAAAATGTCTTTGGAACTTATTTGCACGGCTCACTTCTTCCTAAAAATCCACAGTTTGCCGATTATTTGATAGAGTTAGCTTTAGAAAAACATTATGGTGAAAAGGTAATGTTAAAAAAACTTGATGATACATTTGAAGAAAAAACGCATAGTTCTCTTGTGGGAAAGGCATATTAATGGAAAATGTGATGAAATTATATAATAGCTGGTGTAAAATTCCTGATAAAATTAGGTTTTTACTTGTTGGAGGGTATAATGCAGTATTTTCGTATATAATATATGCAATTGCAGTACATTTTTTGGGAGAAGCTCATTATCAAATTTGTGTGGCTTTACAGTGGATAATTTCTTCTGTATTTTCTTTTGTAAATCAAAAAGTTTTTGTATTTTGTACAAAAGGACATTGGATAAAAGAATATTTTAAATGTTGTACAACTTGGATTGTCAGTTATTTTTGTAATGCTATAATGTTGGAATTTTTTGTTAGGTTTTTAATTAAGAATGTTTATATAGCGCAGATAATATCTATTTTTCTTGCATCAATTGTTACGTATGTTTTATTTAAATATTTTGCATTTAAACATAAAGAAAATTAATCTAATAAATTGTCAAAATATCCGCATATGTATTTCATATCCGATATTGCTTCATCATAAGTTTTTGTATTGGTTGTTTGTCTTCTGCAATCGTATAGATTTATAATTCCATTTCTTATTGATGTAACAGTATAGCAATGTGGTAAATCTTTCAGTGGGTTTAGGCTAAATCCTGTTCCAATAACAAAACTACCTTCTCTTTGACTTATTTCAGAAAACATTCTTCTTGCTATATCAGCTTCTTTGCGCATTGTATAACTTATTCCTGATTCATTTATTGTAATCGGTCTAATACCTGTAAACATTTTTAAAAAGTTTGAAACTTTATTAAATTCAAATTTTTCTTGGCAATCAACAATATTGCAAACAAAAGGCTTTTTGTCTGGATGTAGTTTTAATAGCTTATTCATAGCAACTTCAACAGCCTTTATGATAGGGTGATTATCGACTGTTAATTCTAGTGGTTCTAAATACTTATCTCTTAAAATAAGTTCATCACATTCGGGTTGTTTTACCAGATAAGTTTCAGGATGCCCGTTTACATTGTTAAATCTGATACAAAAGTTATCACCACTTCTTTGTATATTTTGAGATAAAAATTTTCTTCCGTTTTTACATCTGGTAAGAGCATTAATAGAAGAAACTAAATAGCAATCACAAAAATTTTGTTTAGCTTTTCTTAAAGTTAAGATTTGTTTTCGATTAATTGGTAGCATATTTATATAAAAAGTAACAAGAAATTTTTTGCTAGCAAAAGCGGTGAATTAAATCACCGCTTTTATTGCTTTGCTTATTTCTTCTAGTGCATCTTCAGGTTTTAGTTGTATTTGTTCACCTGTTTCTCTTATCTTATATTCAACCAATCCTTCTTGGATTGTTTTTCCTACAGTAACTCTAAATGGGAAGCCGATTAAGTCTGCATCTTTAAATTTAACACCGGCTCTTTCATCTCTGTCATCAAGAACAACTTCTATTCCTTTGGATTTCAAATCTTCATACATTTTTTCTGCAACTGACATTTGAAGTTCATCTTTTATATTTACAGGGACTATGACAACATGATATGGCGCAATTTGAATTGGCCATTTTATCCCAAATTCATCATAATGCGCCTCGACTGCAGCTGCTGCAGTTCTTGTAACACCGATTCCGTAACAACCCATAATATAAGGTTTTGCTTTGCCGTCAACATCTAAGTAAACAGCATTCATTGGTTTTGAATATTTTGTTCCAAGCTGAAAAATGTTTCCGACTTCAATACCTCTTGTTACTTGTAATGGTTTTCCGCATTGAGGGCAAAGTTCGCCGCGTTCAACTAGTCTGATATCTTCAATTTGTTTTGGTAGTTCTACATCAATTCCCCAATTTGCTCCAACTAAATGTTTGTCAGTTTGGTTTATTCCAATTACAAAATTTTTGAGCTCAGTAACAGTTTTATCTGCAATAATTTTAATTTCGTATTCACCATATTTTTTCAATCCTTTAGGACCAATAAAGCCGGCAATAGCATTGAAACCGTTTTCTTTCATTAATTCTTCAATTTCGGCAGGTGTTGCAATTCTTATTTCGAGTCCGCCAACTGCATTCATCAGTTTTGTTTCTTCAACTGTTTTATCTCCTCTAATAAGTGCAATTACAGGAGCTTTATCAACAATATACACAAGAGCTTTGCAAATAACTGTTTGAGGACAATTTAAAAACTTACTAAGATCTTCTATAGAACCAACATTCGGCGTGTCAACTATCTCAGCTTTAGAAAATCCGCCGTCAATTGTAACTTGTGGCAAATTAGAAATTGCGTGGTTAGAATTTGCACTGTAATCGCAATGCTCGCAATAGAATACATCGTTTTCGCCTGCATCAGTATCTGTGATTACCATAAATTCGTGAGATACGCTTCCTCCAATCGCACCGGAATCTGACTGAACAGCTTTTGTTTCCAAACCGCATCTTTTAAAGATTTTTGTATAAGCTTGCCACATATTTTGATATTCTTTGTCTAATTCTTCCTGAGAAGTTGCAAAAGAATAAGCATCCTTCATAATAAATTCTCTGCCTCTCAAAAGTCCAAAACGGGGTCTAACCTCATCTCTGAATTTCGATTGGATTTGGTATAAATTTACAGGTAATTGTTTGTATGATTTTAAGCCATCTCTCGCTATTGATGTGATAATTTCTTCATGAGTCGGTCCTAAACACATTTCTCTGTTATGTCTGTCTTTTAGGCGCATAAGTTCTTTACCGTACACATCCCATCTGCCGGATTCAACCCATAATTCCTTTGGCTGTACAAAAGGCATCAAAAGCTCTTGAGCACCTGCTGCATCCATTTCTTCCCTAACAATATTCTCAACTTTTTTTAGAACTCTCCACATAAGTGGCAGAAAATTGTAAACACCTGATGTTAATTTTCTTATATATCCGGCTTTAACAAGTAGTTTATGTGAAATAACCTCTGCATCTGAGGGGTATTCTCTCAATGTTTGTACAAATAATTTTGACATTCTCATAATCTTAAATTCCTTCTTATAATATCTATAGGATTATTTTATCATAAACAGAAAAACAATACCCAATGTTATTAGAAATAATGAAACTATTTGAGCAATAGGAATTCCTGCAATGTTAAGTATACTATCAATTCGGCAGGATTCTACCACAATTCTTGCTGCAGAATACAATATTAAATAAAGGCAGGCGATTCTTCCCGGAATTTTTGACATTTTTTTGAATAATATTATTAGGACCAAAAATATTATAAAATCTAATATGCTTTCGTATAAAAATGTAGGGTGAAAATATTCAAAATTTAGGTACTCTACAGGTCTGTGAGAAGGAGATATATATAGTTTCCAAGGTAAATTTGTAGGAGTGCCAAAAGCCTCCGAATTGAAAAAGTTACCCCATCTACCTATACTTTGTGCAAAAATACTCCCGCATAAAAAAACATCGGCAAGTTTTTTAAAACTTATATCATATTTTTTTGCAAATATATATAATGAGATTATGCCAATTATAATCATTCCGTGAATAGAAAGACCACCCTGTCTGATATTGAAAATTTCAACAGGATGTCTAAAATAATATTGAAGGTTAACTGTACAATAGTATAACCTTGCGCCTATAATACCTAATATTATTATGAAAGGTGAAAAATCTAAGATATATTTTGCTTTTTCTGTATCGTAATATTTTTTGAATAAATGGTATGCGACAATGTATCCGGCAAGTATTGCAAGAGAAACTATAATTCCATAATAATAAACGGGAAATTTGAATATACTAAATGCTATATCTCCAGGAGATTGGAATACAAAATTATTTAGCATAAGACTCTGCTAATTTTTTCAGTTCTTCCAGCTTATTATTGATTTCTTCTTTTTCCGAAGTTGCTTGTGATTTATCTATATATGTTTGATAATCTGCAGAAGCTGCATCTATGCAATTTGAGATTGTTTTTTTGGCAGTTTCAGAAAGCTTTGAATTGTTAACTACAGTGTTATCTTCTTCGTTATTTGTTTTATCATTTTTTGTAATAGTACCGTCATCTTCAACTAAAAGTTCGCCTGATATAATGTCTTTAGCAAGATTTTCTTCACATACTGCTCTTGAATAATATAAATCTGCAAAATCAGGGTTTAAATTAGATGCAACATCGTATGTCTTAATAGCATTTTGGTAATCTTCAGCATTTGTGTATGCAACAGCCAGATTATATTGGGTTTCAAAAACTGTGTCATCAAGATCAACGCTTGACTTCAATCTTTCTATTGCGGATATGTAATCTCCCTTATCCATAAATTCTTTTGCTTTATTGTTAAGCTCTTGCACCGCAAAATTATTTATACAAGCTGTTGTAATAACAGAAATTAATAATATAGTCGCTAGTAAAAATGCTTTTTTCATGCTATAATTATCCTCATAAAATTATTGTACAGAAATTATAAAATAATTATTTTTAATTTGCAAATATAATAAAAAAAGTTACATAAGTTTTATGAGGGTTAAAATATGTCTAATGATAAAGTCGTCAAATTAGGAGCAAAAAGAGAACAAAAAGAACACGAAGATCAAAATCATGATGATTTGGTATACTGTAGCTTTTGTAACAGACCAAATACACAGGTTATAAAAATGGTAAAAGGCCCCGGTGTAAATATCTGTTCAGAGTGTGCTATGATTGCTGTGCAATATTTAATTTTGAACGACAGAATGCCGTCAGCGGAAGCTCAACAAATATTGGATGCTTTTTGGGGAAAGGCCAGATAATGAATATAGATTTAAATCCTTTTGAACTTAAAGCAGAGATTAACAGAATATTTAAGGAGCTTGACGGAATTTCTGATTTTCAAAATTATGAAGTTCATTATAGAACTTTAGATGCGCAAACTGACAAATCTGTTATATGTAAACTTCTTTTTAGGGAAATTAATAACCCAAACAAGGAATTGGTAAAGTTTTTAATTTTAAGATATTGCCCGGAAAAGGATTTGATTGAAAAACTTTGGGAAATTATAAAAAACAATTTGTCTTCTAGTAAAGCAAAAATTTTCGCTCTTGATCTTTTGAGGGAAATTGATACAGATTGGTCATACGAAGAATGCGGAAAATATCTGGATAATCCCGATGAGCTGGTTGATTCTGATACTCAAAAAATTTTGAATACAGCAATTGTAAATCCGGAATTTCAGATAGATTTTTTGGACTTTATGTGCACATTGCCCGAAAAAGATCAAATAATATTGATAAATTCTCTTGCAAATGACTATTCAAAAGATGAATTGGCTAATATGTTAATACCGGTATTTTTGTCTTTTTCAAATTCAGAAACGGGTAAGACAGCCTTAAAATTGCTTGGAAATTCAAAATCTCAATTAGCATATCACGCTTTAAATTCAGCTTTAGATTTTGTGGATAAAAATTTATATCCTGAAGTAAAGAGAAATCTATCGGTATTAAAATTGTCCGGAATTAGAGAGGATAACACAAAAGAATTTTATAGGAACTTGTTAAAAGACTCAAAGCCTTATAAATTTTGTATTACTTATCCAGACGGGCATGGGAATCAGGCAGTTATATTTTCAAGGTTAAATAAATCAGATAAGGTACAGTTTGTTGCAGTTGTAATTGATGATTACGTCGGAATTAAAGATTGTTTTGGCTTTAATGAAATTTCAAAATTTGAATGTAACGCAATTATTGAAAGGTTTTATAGAGGACAAAGGGCGGTAGATCTTTCTGCATCGGAATTAAAATTTATTTTGAAACGAGCTGAATCTCTCGCAAAAAAAACAGTATCTTATGAGTATGTATGTTGGAAAAATATATTGTCAGATATTGAACCTGTAAATTTGAAGCTAAATTATAAAGTAAAAAAACTATCCAAAAATGAGTTTGATAATATTTTGAAATGTGATTTTACTGATTATTGGTTTTTAGATAGCAAATATAGTGATGAGTTTGAAGAGTTTTTAAAGTTGTCGGAAAATACTCAATCTTCAGATTTTGACAAAATAATAGATGAAAATGTAGAAAAGATATTTTATCCCGAAGAAAACAAGATTTGGACAGACAGGATTTTAAATGTTGCTATATTAAAACATTTTGCAAAAGAAGATAAGATTGCAGAAGATTTGTATTCTTTATATAGTGATAACACTTTGATCAAAGAGTTTTATAAAAATATTATCAGAAAAAGTTTGTATGAATATTATTTTGCAGCAAAAGACGAAAAACGTATAAAAGAAATTGAAAAAATGTGGGTAAAGTAGATGTATAAAGTGATGGGCTTAGATATAGGAACAAAAAGAATAGGTATTGCATTAAGTGATTATTTGCTTATGCTTGCAAATGGTCATTCATATATTCAAAGAGAACCCGAAGAAAAAGCTTTAGAAAAAATTCAAAATATTGCAAAAGAAAATAATGTAAAAAAAATAGTGGTAGGCGTTCCTTATAATATGGATGGGACATTTGGATCTCAGGCAGAGGATTGTAAAACTTTTGCTTCAAAAATTAAAAATTTTGAGATAATATATGAAGATGAAAGATTAACATCTGATACTGCAGAAGAAAATCTTCGTAATAAAAAAATAGATTTCAGAAAAGACAAGGGGCTTGTTGATATTGAAAGCGCTTGTATTATATTAGAACAGTACTTAAGCAGAAAGGAAAAATAACATGGCAGAAGAAGATCAAATTATTGAAACAGTTGACGAAGATGGCAGAACTGTAAAATTTGAATTGTATGATATTGTTGAAGTAGATGAAAAAGAATATGCACTTTTGTTGCCTGTTGAAGAAGAAGACAGTGAAGAAGTTGTTTTAATGAGATTAACAAAAGATGGCGAAGAATACTTGTTTGAAACAATTGATGACGATGAAGAATTTAACAAAGTTGCAGATTATGTAGAAAATATGGATGAAGAAGAAGAATAATGTTTGAAAAATTTACTGAAAAAGCAATAAATGTTGTAAGTGTGTCTCAAAATATTGCAAAAGAATTGTGTGCAAGAAAAGTCACTGCGGAACATCTTTTGTTAGCTTTGTATGATGAGGCAAAAGGAATTTCTCTAAAGATTTTTAAGTCATACGATATTACACGTGAGAAATTGTTTGATGAGGTAAAAAAATATCAACATAGTTCATCAAATCAACAAGCTGAAAACTTATCTTTTGATGATGAATATAAAGAAATTTTAAAAAGAGCTCTTGATTTGGCTAATAAATCCGGAAATTCTACTATATTATATGAACATTTATTTTTGGCAGTAATTTCTGATAAAAAATCAAACAACTATAAAATTTTGGATGCTTTAGGTTTTGATATTTACAAATCTAAATCTCTGTTAGAAAAGCTTGTTCAGAAAAAGACAAGGGTGATACATCATCCGGAAATAGATGAGCACAGAGAGATAAAAACAAATCAATCGTCAGAAACCGATAATATTTTTGATAGTGAAGAAGCTGCAAAAGTATTTGATAGAGCTGTTGCAAAATTATCTACTTCAAACTACGAAATATTGGGAACAGAACAAATATTATCTTCTATATTAGAGGATAAAGAGTCATCTTTGACTCATATTTTGTCTGATTACGGTGTAACAAGTGAAAATTTTGAAGAAAAATTGCGTAATATTCAATCTCGTCAGGCTGAATATGAAAACAGACAAATAATATTTACGCCTAATGCTTTTACAATTATGAATATGGCTTTGCAAACAGCTAAGGAATTGGGCTCTTCAGAAGTTTTACCTGAGCATATTGTTCTTGGGTTATTAAAAACAAAGAGAGGAATTGCTTATCAAATTTTGAAAGAATTAAAAGTTACTGATGACGATTTGGCTCATGCAATAATAAAGCCGATAGAAAAACAAATGCCTGAGACTTTGACAATATTACGTTTGGCAAAAGAGGAAGCACGTCGTTTGGGCAGAAATATTGTTGGAACTGAGATGTTTTTGCTTGGTATAATTGGCGAGGGTACAGGTATTGGCGGCAGAGTGCTCTCTGAGTTAGAAATAAATATAAAAGATGCCAGAAAAATTGTAGAAAACCTGATAGGCTTTGGCGATGAATATTATGATAAAGAAATTGTATTTACAGAGCGAGCTAAAAGAGTTTTGGAAAAAGCTTGGGAACTTGCCAAAAAAGAAAAGAAAGCAAAAATTGAATCTGAGCATATGCTGCTAGCTTTGACTACAGAGCCTAACTCACTAGCGATGAAAGCTCTCGAACAGTTGGGTGTCGATGCAGTTGAAATTAGAGAAGGTGTTAAAAAATTCCGAGAGGCATAGTTTGATAGAAAAATCCGTCCAACATTTTATTGAAAAATATAATTTGAAAGAACCTTTTGTTGTTGCATTTTCCGGCGGATATGATTCAATGTGCCTTTTAGATGTTTTGTGTAAGTTAAATTACAAGCCAATTGTGATTCATTTAAATCATAATTGGCGTGGCAAAGAAAGCGATGCTGAAGAATTGGTTTGTAAAAATTTTGCAAAAAGCAGGGAACTTGTTTTTTATTCCGAAAAACTATTAGATAATGTCGAACATACCGAAACCGCAGCTAGAGATGCGAGGTATGAATTTTTTTATAGGTGTGCACAAAAATTTAATTCTCGTGTAATTTTTACTGCACATAATTTTGATGATAATGCTGAAACTGTTTTGTATCGAATAATAAAAGGTACAGGCGTTGTTGGCTTGCAAGGTATAAGCGAAAAAAGGGATATATTTTATAGGCCTTTGTTGTCTGTAAAAAGGTGTGATATCGAAAATTATTGTAAAGTAAATGATTTAAATCCAAATAAAGACAGTTCTAATGATGATATAAAATATAAAAGGAATTTGATCAGAAAAAAAATAATTCCGCTTTTGCAAGAAATAAATCCATCAGTAAAAAAGGCATTAAATTCATTGTCAGATATTGCAAAAATGGACACGGCCTTGATAGAAAAATATGCTAAAAATGATATAAGCTATTCTGTCAGAAATATGTTAATTGATAACGGTATAGATTATGATCGAAAAAAAATAGAAGAAATTAAAAATTTTATAGAAGAAAATAAAAATTTAAAATCAGGCAAAAAGATGTCATTGTCAGATAATTTGTGGTTATTTGTGAATAGGGATGGATATAAAGTTATAACAACACTTGAAAAAAATAATAATTCAATTTTGATAAATAAAGAAGGAACTTATAACTTTGGAAAATATATATTTTCAATAAAAAGATATGACAAGCTTCCTAAAAGTTATCCTAAAGACATTGAATTAAAGGCTTATATAAAAGCGGATTGTATAAATTTTGAATTAAGATATAGAAGAGATGGCGACATAATTTATCCGTTAGGTTGTAATGGCTCTCAAAAGTTAAAAAAATATTTAAACGAAAAAAAAGTTCCAAATCATATAAAAGACAGTATTCCTTTGTTAGCTGTAGGAAATGAAATTTTATGGGTCGCAGGATTAGGTATTAGTGATAAAATAAAAGTTGTGGACAAACCAACACATTATTTAGAATTGAGGGTTAAAGATGAATGATATTAAAGTATTGTTTACTGAAGAACAAATTCAAAAAAGGGTAAAAGAAATTGCAGATGAATTAAATGAACTTTATAAAGGTGAGGAAATATATGCTGTATGTGTATTGAAAGGTGCAGTTATGTTTGCTGTAGATCTTGTTAAAAATTTACATATTCCGTTGAAGTTGGAGTTTATAAGATTATCCAGCTATAACGGCGGAACAAAATCTTCCGGTCGTGTAAATGCTGTAGATATATCTTTACCTGATTTGAACGATAAAAATGTTTTGATAATAGAGGATATAGTTGATACAGGTTTGACGGCAAAATTTTTACTTGACTTTATAAAAACTAATTTTCATACAAAATCTACTAAATTTTGTTCACTATTAGATAAAAAAATAACTCGCAAGACTGATATTGAACCGGATTATTATGGGTTTGATATTGATGACAAATTTGTGGTTGGTTATGGCTTGGACGATGACGGTTATTATAGAAATTTAAAATTTATCGGCTATAAGGAGTAATATTGGGTAGTCTTTCTAATATAAATAAATTTTTTGAAATTTCCTCTGGTGAAAATTTTTATAGCGATATTTTTGAAATTTTAAAAGATGTTGTTGCATATGATTATGGATGTATATATTATACAGAACCTAAAAAAAAGATTGCCGAGAGTGGAATTTTTAATAGTTCTGCAAAATTTTTATGTTGTGATTTAAAATACAAGAGTACAAAATTCGGTGAGATTGTTGTATATCGGGATAATGAGTTTAGTAAAAAAGAGAAAGAGTCATTTGAAATTTCCTCATATATTATTTCTAATCTAATTAAAGATAGTGAAATTTCAAAAATAATGAAATTACAAGTTGAAGCTTTGCAAAGCGGGTATGAGGAACTTAAAAAAGCTGAAAGGGTTAAATCTAATTTTATATCTCATATATCTCATGAATTGCGTACACCGTTAAATTCTATAATAGGGATTTCTGATCTCTTAGAAAATGAAATTACGGGCGAGTTGAATATAAAGCAAAAAGAGTATGTTAACGATATAAAGGCTTCGGGCTTAACTTTGTTAGGTATTATTAATGAGATTTTAGATATTTCAAAATTGGAATCAAATTCAATATCTGTGAACGCAACTACTTTCAATGTAACAGATTTGTTTTTTGAAATTGAGAATATTGTAAAACCTCTTTGTATTCAAAAAAATATATTGTTTATTAAAGAAATATCGGATTTTAGTATGAATGCTGACTATTTAAAAATATTACAAGTTCTATTAAATTTATTGAGTAATGCAATAAAATTTACACCTGATGATGGTAAAATTTTAGTAAAAGCTTTTACAAAAGATGATAATGCAATATTTGTTGTAGAAGACACAGGTATTGGTATAGATCCGAAATATCATGACAAAATATTTGATAAATATGTTCAGTTAAATGAGAATATTTCAAATTCAACGGGATTAGGGTTAGCAGTTGTGAAAGATTTTGTGCGCATGCATAATGGTAATATTGCAGTTCATAGTGAATTAAAAAAAGGTGCAAAATTTATTGTAACAATACCATTGAGTTTTTCTAACAACATGTTATAATGGGAAATAGGATAGTTTTTAAAATAAGAGGGGTTATTATATATGGCATCAATTAAAGACGCAGTTGAAGACGCTTTCCAAGAGAATAGTTCTGTAATAAAGTATGTAATTTATGCCGTACCTTTATTTTGGGTAATAAATTATGCTGGCACTGATGTTTTGGTGTATAATTTGGGGGCAATCTTAACAGGTTTACTGCTATTTGGATTTATGCTTACTTGTACTTATAATGTCAGAAAATGTAATAATTTTGTCTTGCCAACTTTTAATATATTTTCTGTGTTGTGGACAGGGCTAAAAGGGGTTTTAGCATTAGCTCCGGTTGCTGTCCTTGCATATTTAGTTGCTATTTTTATAACTAAATTAGTAACCCAATATGTTGCAGATGATTCAGTTGCTGGTGTTATCTGCAATATTGTTTACTGTATTTTTGCAAGTTTGGCATTTACAAGTTATCTATTATATTCTCATAGATTTAAAATTTTAGATGCATATAATGTAAAGACTTTATTTAAATATTGTATAGATATTTTATTAGCTGTTGGTTTTATGCTTGTTTTAATTGCTACTGTTGATGTAATTATTGTCTTTCCTGTAACATATTTAATATGGCTATTTATAGGTCTTCCTAATCCTGTTGCCATATTTTTCTGGTGTGTTGTTGCGGTTTTGAACTTAGCAATAGCGGGTGATTATTTAGCTCAAATTAGCTATGAAAAGATTGAAGTAAAAGAAAACGAAGAAGCTGATGCAAAAGATGCAGAGAATGCAAAAATTAATTAATCATTTCTCTTAATTTTTTTAATTTGTCGCGAATTTCGGCTGCTCGTTCGAAATCAAGTATTTTGGCAGCTTTGTGCATATCTTTTTCCAATTTATCAATAAGTTTAGGTAAATCTTTTTTATCTATGCCCATATCAACCATTTCTTCTGCGACAATATCTTCAAAATCTCTGTAGCTGGCAACCAATGATAAGAGATTATTTTCAATAGGTTTTTTGATTGTTTGTGGGATGATACCATATTTTTTGTTGTATTCAATTTGGATTTTTCTTCTTCGTTCGGTTTCAGAGATTGCTTTTTCCATAGATTCTGTCATTCTATCTGCGTACATGATAACTTCACCACAAGCATTTCGGGCTGCTCTTCCTATTGTTTGAATTAAACTTGTCTCAGAACGTAAAAAACCTTCTTTGTCTGCATCCATGATTACAACAAGTGATACTTCCGGAATATCTAAACCTTCTCTTAATAGATTAACACCAATTAGAACATCAAATTCTCCAAGTCTTAGGTCTCTTAAAATTTCAACACGCTCAAGGGATTGGATGTCGCTATGAAGATATCTGACTTTTATTCCGGCTTGAACGAAATAGTCAGTTAAGTCTTCCGCCATTCGCTTTGTTAAAGTAGTGATTAAGACTCTTTCATTTTTTTCTGTTCGTTTGTTTATTTCATTTTTTAAGTCTTCAATTTGAGTAGATATTGGACGAACTGAAATTTTAGGGTCTACAAGGCCTGTAGGTCTAATAATTTGTTCGACCAACTGTGTTGATGTTTGTCTTTCAAATTCAGCAGGAGTTGCTGATATATAGATTTTTTGGTGAACTTTTTTGAAAAATTCTTCATATTTTAGTGGTCTATTGTCTTTGGCACAGGGTAATCTGAATCCATAATCCACTAATGTGTTTTTTCTCGATGCATCTCCATGATACATCCCTTTTAATTGAGGTAGTGTAACGTGAGATTCATCAATAACAGTTAAAAAATCACCTTGAAAATAATCTAATAACGTTGCAGGAGCAGAGCCTTGAGGACGACGTTCAATTATTCTTGAATAATTTTCTATTCCGGAGCAGTAACCCATTTCTTTTATCATTTCAAGGTCATATTTTACTCGTTGTTCAAGTCTTTGAGCTTCTATTAATTTATTTTCGTTGTGTAATTCAACAAGTCTGCTTTTTAGTTCTTCTCTTATTAATTGAATTGTTTCGTCAACATTTTCATCATAAGATAAGTAATGAACAGCAGGATAAATAACAACACTACTAGGAGATTCTATTATTTCTCCTGTTACGTTATCTATTCTGACAATTTTTTCTATTTCATCGCCGAAAAAGTAGATTCTTGTAATAATTTTTTCGTATGCAGGCATTATTTCTACAATGTCACCTCTGGCTCTGAAAGTGGAACGTTCAAGTTCCAAATCGTTTCTGGTGTATTGTACGCTTACCAAATGTTTTAACAAGTCATCTCTGGCAACTTCATCACCTACCTTTAATTCCACTGAGCCTTTAAAATAATTTTCAGGTAAGCCTAAACCATATATGCAACTAACTGAAGAAACAATAATAACGTCGTTCCTTTCATATAAACATCTTGTTGCATTGTGGCGGAGTCGATCTATTTCGTCATTTATAGAAGCCGATTTTTCAATAAACGTATCAGTTCTTGGGATGTAAGCTTCCGGTTGATAGTAATCGTAATAGCTAATAAAATATTCAACTGCATTATCAGGAAAAAGATCTCTAAATTCATTATATAATTGAGCCGCAAGGGTTTTGTTATGTGCTATTATAAGAGTTGGTTTTTGAACCTGTTCTATAACATTTGCGATTGTAAATGTTTTACCGGAACCTGTTATTCCCAATAGAGTTTGTGTGTCATCGCCGCGATTTAAACCTGTTACAAGTTGCTCTATGGCTTTTGGTTGGTCGCCGGCAGGTTTATATTTTGATGAAATTTTAAATTTTCTGTATTCCATAATTAAATTATATAATAATAATCATAAAATTTTTAATTAATTTGTAAATCTGGGTGATATTTTTTGTTTATTCTCCCAATGATTTTTTCGGTGTATTTAATTTCTTTTTATTCTTGTTTACAATGGTTTTTAATATTGGTTTCGCAGATAATGCCATTGTCTTTTGAGGGGATAATTCAATAATCGATGATATTTTTACAGAGTTATTTTCATCTTTTGATAACTGAATTATGTAGTCATATTCAGTAAGTGCCATAGTTTTTGCAAATTTTTCTAAAATACCATCTTGAGTGTATGAAGAAATTAGAAATTTCAGGCAATCTTCAACATTGTTAGCTTTTATTGTTGCTATTTTTCCTTGCATCTGGGAAAAGTCAGATTTTATTGTGTTTAAGTCTGTGATGATGTAATCAGGTTCGGATTTTTGAATATATGAAGAAATCTCTTTATATTTTTCAGGAGTTTTAGCAAGTGTAAATATTGATAAATTTTCTTGCTGTATATTGATTTGGTTGGTTTCTTCCAAAATAAATATTCTTTTATTTGCATCTATATTTTTTATAAACGAAGTTATAAATGTTGTCTTATATGTATTGGTAGCTCCTGAAATTATTATATTTTTTCTTTCCTCAATAGCTGATGAAATAAATTTTAATACATTGTCTGATATAATCCCTTTTTCAATTAGGGCAGAAATATCAGTATTTGGCTGCTTCTTTATATTTATATTAATTCCTGAGCTACTGATACGTTCTCCAACAATAGTTATACAATATTTCTCTGTTTGAAAATTATTAATATTGCTAAAATCAGTGTCGCCGGTTATAAAAGAAATATATTTTAGTATATAATTCAATTGTTCTATAGATAGTTTTATCTCTGTATTAAGGTGTTTGCCGTCTATTTCAATAAAAACTGAGTTTGTTCCATTAATTTCAACAGAAGAAACTTTTTGATTATCCAATAAATATTGTATTTCTCCAAAACCGTTAATCGTTTCTAATAATTTATCAATAATAATATCTTTATCAATATCTGAAATTATAATTTTGTCTTTAATAATTTTATTGTTAACGAAATTTTTAACAAGTTCAATTTGTTTATCCTTAGTATATTCAAACCATATTGGCGTTGCTTCAATTTTTTTAAATAGAGCTATTTTAAATTCGTCTTGTATGTCATATATGTTAACTTCTTCTTCGCATGTTTCGTTGTTTTTATTTAAAGCTGTTTTAACAATATCTTCTGAAAACTTTAGAGTTTTTGTTTCTTCAGGTGCATTTATATCTTTTTTCTTATTAATTTTAAATCTATTACTTAGGTTATCTTTTTCTGACATTTTATTTCCTTTTCAGGTATGCGTTATCTGAAATATTCAAAGCTAGGTTTTTATAACTTAATGCTACATTAGAATCAGGATTAATTTCTGAAACGGGTACTCCTTTGTTTATAGCAGACATCATATTAAAATAATTGTTAGGAATTTTCCAATATATTGTTTTGTCGAGAGCTTTTTCTACATCTTCGGCATTAATTTCGTCATTTTCCATGTATCTGTTAAGAATAATTTTGATTTTATCTTTATCATAATTCATTTTATCAAATAATTCTAAACATCTTTGGCAATTTCTAATAGCCGGTAAGTTTGTAATCATCACAAGAAATATAAAATCGGATAATTCTAAAGCCTTTAATGCTTTTGAATCGAAACCTCCAGATGTGTCAACAATTATATATGAAAAAGTTTCTCTTAATATATTGAAAAGTTTTTCTAAATCTGTAAAAGAAACTGTATCAGTTTGTTTAAAATATGGCGGATCTGCAAGAATATACAAAGATGTATCTTTGTATTTTTCTAGTGTTGATAATAAATAGTCTTTGTTTATTTTATCTAAATTTTGTAACATGTAAGATATGTTGAAAGAAGGTTTCAAATCTAAAAATGTTGTTACATCACCCAACTGAAAATTTAGATCAATTAGTGCTACATTTTCTTTTGTAATTATTGAAAGTTCAGTCGCAAGATTTGTTGCAATTGATGTTTTTCCAATTCCGCCTTTGTTAGAATATACGGAAATGACTTTGCACTTTGATGTTTTTTGCTTTTTGCCTGATATATCGGCATATATTTTTTCAAGAACCTTAAAAAATTCTGTTTTGATCAAGGGCAATGGGATAAAATCAGATGCTCCAACTCGCATTGTTCTTATTACTAGGTCGATTTCCGGTTTGTCAGATAGTGTTATAATTTTGCAATTTTTGTTTTCGGATGAAATTTTTGCAACAAAGTTTAAACCTTGTTCTTGGTATGTTGATAAATCGACTATAATTAAAGATTTTTCTTGAACAGGAATAGAGTTATAGGCTTCATTGTAATTTGCGCATCCTGTTTGAAAAACAAAATCGTTTTGTTCTTCAATATACAATTTTATAAGCTCTATTGTATTTGATTCTTCTGATATTATTATTGACGGAATTCCCATATGTAAATTATACCACGCAATAAAAAATCTATCAATTTTATGTTTAATTTTTAGTAATGGCAAATTTAATTGTTATCATTTTATTAATTTAAATATTTTTTTTATTTTATAGAATAATGCGTGAAAAATTGTTTTAAATTTTGCGCATTCGGGGTCAAGCAGGTACAATTCACCACTTTCAGACATTCCAATTTGGTGAACATCTGATTTTGATAAATCATAAACTTTATATCCTGTATTTTTTATTTTTTCAATAATTAATTCAACAAAGTAATCGGGCATATTATGTTGAAACAGTTTTTCTTCCAAGTAATAGTGCATTTTACCGATTTTTCCTTGCTTTTTTATTGGTACATCAAAACATTCTTGTGGTCTTCCTTGAGGAAAATGTGAACCTTCCGATAATTTTAAAATATCTCCGTCTAATGTCTCAAAAGCCCAAGCGAAAGATCCGTTTCCTGCAATTCTTTTGATTAATACAGAACTTAGTTTTTCATTTTTATTTACTTCTTTAATAAATAAATCTAAGTCATCTGTAATGAACCCTTTTTCTTTTTCATATGTACGTCGTTCTTTGAGTACATTGATAAGCGGCTTGCCTGATTGGTATGTTTCTGATTTATTTATTTCCATAGTCATAGTAGTTTTTTATTTTTTTATTAGTTATCTAAAAACTGTAAAACGAGTAAAAATATTTTTTTGCGTGTAATGTAATTTTCATGTTTAAAACTTCCTCAGACATATTACTGTTATGAATCTTCTGTTAAGGCTATCCGTAAATAATCAAACTTGTGTTACATTCACTCAGGGAAAAGGTTTGAAACCAATAATCATACTATCTGTTAAAGAGCAGAAAACGGGCAAATACGAGCAGTTTGTGTATAGGAACAGCCGGTTTGAGAAGAATGAACAGAGATTTTGAGCATTTTATTATTTCAATAATTGTATTCAGAAATTTTATGTATAAATAGCAAAAATATTTTTTACATTTTTTAAATAAATAGTAATTTATAGAAAGGAAATTTATGAAAGTAGCTGCAATTAATCAAACACAGCAAACGACTTTAACACCGCATGAATTATTAGAAAGATTTAAAAAAGGTGAAAGACCTGAATATAAAGTGAACGATAGTGACAAGATGTTGCAGGAATTAGATGCACTTGCTCAAAAATATAAACAAGCCGTATCTGTTGATAAAAAAGCAGATTTAATCAGTAAAGAACGAGAAATGCTATATGAAGAACTTTTAAAACCTGAACTTACACTCTCACGAAATTATAAAGAAATTTCGGATATTATGCCAAAAGAATTCACACCACAAGAGATTGATGATACTTTGAGATTATTTAATATTACAGGCATTGGCAGAATGGAACGACTTGGCGGTGCATATCAGCATAAAACTCCAAAAGAAAATGTTGCAGTTCTTAAAAATGCTTACACATTGTTTGATGAAACAACAAAAGCAGGAAACAGAGGCAAGAGTTTTATAATAGCGACTTTAGCATCAATTGAAGAGAGAAATCCAAAATTAAAACCTTTTATTCAGGAAACATATAAAGATTTATTAGACATAACAAAAGACAAAAATTTAGTTGAAAGCATAACTCAACTAAGAGAGGATTTTGATACTTCCTCAGCATTAAAACAGTTAAAAGAAAATCCGAATAATGACTTTTTATTCAGAACAGTAATTAAAAAAAGCTCTCCAAATAATAATGAGACAAGAGAATTTATAACCGAAATATTAAAAAGTGAAAAAGCAGAACCTCAAATGGTAAGAACGGCAATTTTGGGTGGCGGTAAATTCAGAAGTGATGAGGTTTTTGAAATTATTAAAAACATTGCACTTAATACAAAAGAACCTGACATCAGAAAACGAGAATTTGCAATTCAATCAACAGCACTTTATTTGAAAGATAAGCCGGAAGAAGTTAAGGAAGTTTTAGAACAAATCAGCAAAGAAAAATCTGAATTCGCACCGTTGGGCAAAATTCTTCTTGATAAAATAACAGGGAATTATCATGGGCAAAAAGACAGAGAATTAAAATATGCAGGAATGACCAAAAAACAAGCCGACAGATTTAAGAGTTTGTTTAATCGTTATTATCAGACAGAATCGCCATTGAACACAAGACAAGAAAATGTATGTCAGTTGAACACTTTGCCGTTCAGAAAGCAGTTGGGAAGATTTGTCGGTAAAGGCAGACATTATTTAATCCAAAGTGATACTTATACAAAACAAGCACTTGAAGATGTTGCAAAAAGATATTTCTTTAAAAATGCCGGCATATATAATTCAGGTGATTATATGGACGCCTTTGACGGAATAGCTTCCCCAAAATATAATATGATGAATTTTTACAGAGTAAGTTCATCAACACACCAGAACCAAATGGCGCACGAAAACGGACATACTGTTCATGATATGTTTGACAAATCTGATATGAAAACTCTCACAAGACTTTATAAAAAAGCAATGCGAGAGGGCAGAACATTAGATTTTTATGCAGCAGCTAACAAATATGAATATTTTGCTCAGGGTTGTGATGCGTTTGCATCTGTTTATAAACCACATAAAGAAATATTTGCAAACAATCCGCTTGCACATACAATTTACGAACTAATGGTTAAAGACCCTGATTTGTTCAAATTTATTAAAAAAGTACTGAAAAAATACCATTAGTTAGCAGGTAGGATAAATTTCAGCTTGTAGTTTATTGTATGAAAACAATAATAAATTAAGCAAGTAGGGTAGACTTCAGTTATATTTTGGTTGACTAAAGTCAACCAAAATTAGGAGTGCAATTTTGGGGACAAAAGGGTGCAAAAAGAGGACATTTTTGCTACTGAAATCGGACATTTCGGGCATTTTAACTCATACAATTTCCGACCTTTATAAATCGGCAAAAGCCGGATTGCTTCGGGCATTCGCCCTCGCAATGACATGAAACACTTCCGACAAAAAGTCCTATTAAAAGGCATAAAAGGTAATTAACATATTGTAAAATAACAGTTGGTTTGAGAAAAAAGAACAGCAATTTTGATAATTATTTAATTTTTACTTTTATTAATTTTGCAGATTTTAGTGTATCCTCTGAGACTATTTCAGCTTTTAATTTTAAATAAGATTCAATATATTTAATATCTTTCTCATATGTACCGGTTCCTTTAACAAAGAAAATATAATACACTCCCTTGGGCAGATTTTCCAAATCTTGTTGCAAAAATAACTCAGAATATTTTTCATCATTTGGATATTTTGCGAAATATATATCTTTTGGTAAGTTTTTTATTAATGAATAATAAGAATATGTTGATATAGCACCATAATAAACATAGACTTTTTCTTTTATATCTTTGTTAATTATTATTTGCAACAGAGGTTTTACATCTTGTCTTAAATAGCTGACATTACCTGAAAAATAATTTTTAGAAAAATTATAATATCCGCAAAACAGAAATATACTTGAAATAATAATTGTTATAAACGATATTGCATTCTTCTTTAAATTATCAAGTGGATATATCATTACAATTAATAATATCGGTAACAAAAATAAGATTAATCTTCTTTCACATGGATAAATTTTTAAATATGCAAGTAGTAAGGTGTTAAGTATAGTTAAAGAAAATATACTAAATAAAACTTTATTGTTCTTATACAGAAAATAAAAACCTATAACTAGCAAAAATATTAATAAAATAGGAAAGGAATAGTATGAAAAAAGAAAATCAAAATTCATTTTATAAAAATTAGGACTAAAAATTTGAAAGCCTTTTTCCCAATAGTTATGTAAATATGCTGAATTATTAACAAATCTCAAGTTGAATAAATAATATAAAATCAATCCTATAGTTGGATATAACGCCGAATATAATAATTTAAATACGTTTTTTTTAGTTATAAATAACGTAAAATAAACAGCAGGTATAATAATTATCATTGGGAAAGATGTAATAATTCCCAATAAACTAATAATTCCCAGCGTTGTATATTGTTTTACATCCTGTATATTTTTAAAATATTCTAGTGTCAAATACAGAAACAGGACAATAATCAATACGTCCGAAGAATACTGTTTGAATGCTTGAGTGTAAAACAAAAGCTGATAGTTTATGCAAAAAGTAAATAATGCGATATATTGTGAAAATTTGTTTTTAAATACCAATGTAGTCAGTTTATAAAATAAAAATAGAGAAATAATACTTGAAAGAAACGGTATAAAACGCAGGCATAATTCATTTATTCCTACATGATTGACGACAAATTTATTTAATATAAGAAATAACCATGGTGCTGATTGAAAATATTGCAAAGGTTGAATTAACTCAAGATAATTTTTTGAAAATATATTAGCAAATAATAAAACTTCATCGGTAAAAAAAGAATTATTGATAAGATATGCATCTAATCTTAAATAAAAACCTATAATGAATATGCTTACCAAAATTAGAAAATTTAGATATTTTTTCATATAACAAGGTTAACATTAGTGTATTTAAATTGCAAATATATAAATTATTCAAATCACCCATTTCTATCCTTTTGTGTGATTTAGTAAAATAGTGAGGACTGAAGTTCCCAAAATTATTATGTCGGTAGACTTCAGTATACCAATTCGCTTTTGAGTGTGTAAAATAACAGTCGGTTTGAGAAGAAAGAACATATATTTTGACAATTATTAATATAAAAAACTTGTTATTGTTGGGTTTCACCCAACCTACAAACTATCGGTCTATTTACATTTATGCAAAATTATTCAGTCTGTTTTTTGTTTTCTACAATTGAAACAATTTGATTCCCATTTTCAAATGTTACTTTCAACTGGAAATCTTTAAATAATTCATATCCTCCACTATTCAGTAATTCTATAAATTTGTCTTTTTCGGGAAAATCGATAGGTAAATTATTTTTATTACTCATTTTTATATCAGTGACTTTATAATAATATTCATCATAAACAGGCTTAATATCTAAAGCTAAGACTTCATTGTTTTTATTTAATGTAATATTACTTATAGAATCATTTTCAGTATTATATGAATTATCATTTAGTTTTACTTGGCTTGTGTTATTCTTGCAATCGATAAATTCAGTGACACCATTTCTATATTTGGTTGTAATAGTTGTTACTTGAAAATCTTCGTCAAAAGTTTCAGTTATTTCAGCTTCCCGTGAATTTTTATCATTATACACCTTTTTGCTAAATTGCAGAACACCGTTTTCATCTATATAAGTTTCTAGTTTATATTCTTCGTCTAGTGTTGTCTCTTTTGTATATGCAATATTATTTATTAAAACTTTTTCAGTTAAAACCTGATTAGTATCTTCATTTGTTTTTTGATTATTAATTGCTTCGACAAGAGTTAAAAAAGCCTCATTCATATCATCTACGGTTACATTTGCAGCTTTTAAAGATGCATATTCATTTATGAATTTTTGTTCAATCTTATCATCTTTTGGATTGAAATAATTGCAAAGTTCAGATATCAAAGTAGCACTGACATAATTATCCCTTTGAGCTATAGAATTATTTTCTAAAGAATCCATCTCATCCATATTTCCAAAAATTGCACGCATTTTAGATTCTTTATCAGTCCCTTTATATTTTTCAAGGAGTAAATCAGTAGAAATAGGTTTTCGCCAACCAGCAAGGTCATTTATTAAATTTTTAAGGCTGTAATTTGGCATATTTAATTATCTTTCTCTTAATGATGTTATATTAATAAAGTAATCAACTAAAATTAAATTGCAATATAAATAAAATATTAACAAAAATTTACACTCATAAATAATTACTCATTTATAAGTCTGTAGGTTGTGCATACTTGCCCAACAATAACTCTTGAGTGCAATTTTTGGACAAGAAGTGCAAATTTGCGGACATTTTTGTTACCGAAATCGGACATTCCGGATTTTTGTACTCAACCAATTTCCGACCTTTTTAAATCGGTAAAGGCTGGATTGCTTCGCCTTCACAGGCTCTCAATGACAGAAAGCACTTCCGACCAAATGTCCTGAAAAAGGTAATAAAATAATCAAACTGACAAAACCGTACTACTCGTCAAACTACAACTCGTCTAACAACAATCTGCACCATTTGATACAAAGGTAAATACAGTCGACAAAACATACAGACAAGATTAACATATAAAAAAAGAGTTCTTTAGAACTCCTTTTTAGTGGTGCCGCGTCTCGGAATCGAACCAAGGACACAGGGATTTTCAGTCCCTTGCTCTACCAACTGAGCTAACGCGGCAAACTTTATATTAAATTTTTTTGGAGTTGGTAGAGCAAGCTCTACTGCAATTTGAACTCCGTTCCGACTATCGTCTCCACTATGGGAGCTAACGCGGCATACTTTCTATTAAATTTTTTTTGGAGTTGGTAGAGCAAGCTCTACTGCAATTTGAACTCCGTTCCGACTATCGTCTCCACTATGGGAGCTAACGCGGCAAACTTTATATTAAATTTTTATTGGAGTTGGTAAAGCAAGCTCTACTGCAATTTGAACTCCGTTCCGACTATCGTCTCCACTATGGGAG
>CAMPBE010000022.1 GCA_946636615.1 uncultured bacterium
TTCAGGTGCATAAAGCTTTGTATATTTTAATTGGTTACTTAAATAATTTTTGTTTGCAACTGCTGCTTTATAATCTGCATTTGCCTTGTTTTGTGCATTATACAGTGATTCGACTTCTTGTTTAGAAACTGTATCGTCAATTCCTAAGGGAGCGTATCTGTTATATTTATCAGTTGCATCTTTTTGTATTGCAACGGTTCTGGCTACTTCTGCTTCAGCTCTTTTAAAGTTTGCATCATAGTCAGATTCATCCATAACTGCAATGAGTTCACCTTTTTTAACAGTGTCCCCTTCTTCTTTTAAAAGTTTTGAAACGAGTCCCGATACTTGAAAAGACAAGTCAACCTGCCTTATTTCAATATTACCGAATAAGGTCAATTCGTTTGATGTATCTTTTTTATTTGCTTTATACAAAAATACACAAAGTCCTGCAATTAATAAAATTATTAAAACTAATACTGCTATTTTCTTTTTCATCTATAATTTACCTCCAACGGTTTTATACAGTGTGTAATAATTAACTAACCTTCTTGTTTTTGCTTTAGTCAAATCCATATCTTTGTTTATATACATATTTTCAGAGTTAATGTGCTGTGTTTTTGAAATAACTCCACGATTTAACATTTTATTTGCATTATTCAAATTTTTAGTTTCAAGCAATAATTTTTCTTTTGTTTTATTTTCAATTTCCGTATCATGTTTTATAATACAAAGTGAAGTATTAACTTCCTTTACGGCATCTAAATCGGTTTGTCTATACTTTTCAAAAAGTTCTTCATACTTTGCTTTTTGATATTTTAAATTAGCAATTTTTCTTCCCCCAGTGAATAAATCCTGCGTTGCACCTGCAAGCAGAGCTGCTAATGATGATTCCCAAGAGAAAAACGAACCCGGAGCAATAGTGTTAAATGCCCAAATGCCTGTTATATTAAACTTTGGCAAGAATTCTTTTCTTGCAACACGTATATCTATTTTTGCTTTTTCCAATGCCATTTCAGCTCTTTTAACATCAGGTCTTGAAAAGATAACATCTGATTCTATTTCACTTGGTATAACCGCTGAATATTCAAAATCATCAATAGAACCTCTTGCAATATTATTAGAACAATCAGAACTTCTTCCAATTAAAACCGCAAATTGTATTAAAAGCACATCTCGTTGTTTAATAAGATTTTCCAATGTTATATTTGCCTGTTCAACATTAGTTTTAGTGCTGTTTAATTCGGTTGTGTTTATAACACCACGAGCGAGTTTTTTGTTATAATTGTCTAAAATTTGATTATAATTATCAACAATTTTTTCTTGTTCTTCTATAAGTTTGTCGTACTCTAAAATATTTGTATAAACCGTTGCAACATCCGCTAATAGTGCTAAATATACTGACTGTTCGTCAAATTTACTCATTTCATAAGTTTTTTTAACACTCTTTGTTTTATCTCTGTTTTTTAGAAGAATATCCGCCTCGTAGTTTGCTATAAAAGGTAATACAAAAGCATTTTTACTCACGCTCAAATTCGGATTAAATTTTGGTGAATGAATTCCTAAATAATTTGCACTGACACTGAAACTCGGAAGCTCATTTGCAAATTGGGATTTTACACTCTGCCTGTATTCTTCAACTCTTATTGTTGCCTGCTTTACGTTGTGGTTATTATCTATCGCCTCATTGACATATTGATATAAATAACCATCATTAAAACGATTGAAAAATTCGACATTCAAATCATTTCTATCAACTGCAAAACAAGGAGCAACTACGAAAAAGGACAGTGTCCCCATTATTATTAATGATAATGATGTAATTTTCTTATTCATTTATCTTTCCTGCTTCCTTTAAAAGTGTTTGTACATAAATCAATGTATTACTTTAATTATATCATTGGATATTTTAGTATAATAATTAATTGTTTGATATTTGTCAAATGTAGAGTGTAATGCAATACGCTGAGCGTGAGATTACACTTGAAATTAAAGATAAATGTTTATAATTAGTTGATTGAGGTTTTTAATTTGCAAGGCAAATAATACTTCTCGTTTTTTGTCTTAATTCCGCAAGAAGAATAATTCGATAACAATGTAAAAATTTATATAATAAAACGCTACCTATGTATTTATATGTTATAATAACATTACTTAGGAGTTATAATGAATATAGCTTTAAAAGAAAAAATCGATATTAAAGAAGATATTCTTTTTAAATTAAATAAAGAATTACTTGAGATCCTATTAAAAGATAAAAGTTCGGGACAAAATATAATTTGGGCTATTGATGATTATAACATATACGGCAATAATTATGCTGCAAGTGATTATATAACCATTGAATCTATAACAGGTCAAAATGGCGAAGTTATAAAACCGCGTATTCAAAAATCTAATGATACAAAAGTCATAAGAATAAGGGAAAAAGCTGAAGTTTTTACACCATCCTGGGTTTGTAATGCTCAAAATAATTTGGTGGACAATGCGTGGTTTGATAGTAATAATATTTTTAATCAAGAAACAGAAAACGGTTGGGAAACAAATAATAACAAGATTTTATTTCCAATGGGTAAAACTTGGCAAGATTATGTTATGTCAACAAGATTGGAAATCACATGTGGCGAAGCTCCATATTTGACAAGCCGCTACGATACCGTTACCGGTGAATATATAGAGCCACAAGATAGAATTGGATTACTAGATAGAAAATTACGAATAATTTCTGAAAATATTGAAGATAAAGATGAATGGATAGATTGGGCAAAAAAAGCCGTTCAAAATATTTATGGCTATGATTGGCAGGGTGATAATGTTCTTTTAGCCAGAGAAAATATATTGTATTCTGTAATTGAATATTATAAATTTGTATACAACGATACACTTTCAATTCTTATGTTAAAAGAATTCGCAGAAATTATTTCTTGGAATATATGGCAAATGGACGGTTTAAGATGTGTTATACCAAATAGCTGTAAACCAATAAAAAAAGGACAACTTGAATTATTTTCAACAACAGAAAATTTTGAAGAGTGTCAAGGATGTAAGAAAAACGATATACATAATCATACAGGTGTATATTGCAAAATAATGGATTGGAATACAAATAAACCGATAAAATTTGTATCTTTATTAAAGGGTTAGCAATGACTGTGAATACAGAAGATTTAAACGAAATAATAATTGGTCGTGTTGAACCACACATATATGCATTCTCTACAAATACTATACCTAATTACCTTAAAGTTGGAGATACATATCGACCCGTCTCTATTCGTTTAAAAGAGTGGAAAAAATATTATCCAGAGCTTGAAGAAAAATTTCAAGACACTGCAAAAATTGATAAAAACACATATTTTCGAGATTATTCAATACATAAATATTTAGAAAATGTTCTTAAAAAAGATCGCTTAAAGCCGGCAGATATAGATAGTTCAGTCTATTATTCTAATGAATTTTTTAAAAATGCAACAAAAAACGATATTCAAGATGCTATAGAAGATATAAAAAGGGATTATAGTCAAAATGGAGAAAAATATAATTATTATAATGCTGAAACTATGCTCCCAGCACAAGTAAGATATAGTTCCTCAGGTTATTGGGAACCCAGACCAAATCAACAGGATGCTATTGATGCCTTTAAACACGCTGTTGATATTGGGAGAACCAATTTATTGATGTATGCTGTCATGCGTTTTGGAAAATCTTTTACATCAATGTGTTGTGCTAAAGAAATTAATGCCAAATTTGTAATTGTAGTGTCTGCAAAAGCAGATGTTAAAGACGAATGGCGTAAAACAGTTGAATGTGCTGATAATTTTAGGAATGAATATGAATTTATGTCATCAGATGATTTAGCAAGAAATCATTCTGTAGTGATTGATTCACTTTCTAATGATAAAAAAATAGTTCTATTTTTAACATTGCAAGACTTACAAGGCGATATTATCAAAGACAAGCACCAACAAGTCTTTGGACAACAGGCAGACCTTTTAATAATTGATGAAACTCATTTTGGTGCAAGGGCAGAAAAGTATGGACAAGTTTTAAAAGACCACGTATTTAAAGATGAAAAATGTCATAAAAAAGATGCTGATGATTATATTGAAACAAAGGATGCTGAAGAAGCAATAAAAGTAATTGATGCAAAAATTAAACTTCATTTATCTGGTACTCCATACAGAATTTTGATGAAAGGAGAGTTCCAAAAAGAAGATATAATAGCTTTTTGCCAATTTTCAGATATTGTTCAAGCTCAAGAACAATGGGATAAAGAAAATTTATTAAAAGATGAAGATGAAAATTCAACTCCATTAAGAGAATGGGACAATCCATATTATGGTTTTCCTCAAATGATAAGATTTGCCTTTAATCCGAACGATTCTTCAAGAAGAAGATTAGAAGAACTTAGTAATTTGGGCATTAAATACACTTTATCAGCATTACTAAAACCACTGTCTGTTAAAAAAACAGAAGATGATCTACATAAAAAATTCAAATATGAACAAGAAGTGTTAGATTTATTACAAGTTATTGATGGAAGTAAAGAAGATCAAAACATCCTAGGTTTTCTTGATTATGACAAAATTAAAAACGGTAAAATGTGTAGGCATATAGTTTTTGTTTTGCCATTTTGTGCTTCTTGTGATGCCATGGAGAATTTGATAAAAAATAATACTGAAAAATTTAAAAATTTAAAAGAATATGAAATAATAAATATTTCAGGCATTGAAAATGCTAATTTATATAATTCACCTAAAGCTATAAAAGATAAAATAAAACAGTTGGAAAAGGAAAATATAAAAACTATAACTTTAACTGTAAACAGAATGCTTACCGGAAGTACCGTCGAAGAGTGGGATACAATGATATATCTTAAAGACACCGCATCTCCTCAAGAATACGATCAAGCCATATTTAGGCTTCAAAATCAATATATAAAGATTTTTAGAGACGAAAATGGCGACGATATAAAGTTTAACATGAAACCACAAACTTTACTTGTAGATTTTTTACCAAACAGAATGTTTCAAATGCAAGAGCAAAAAGCTCAAATTTACAATGTAAATATTGACGAAGCAGGAAATAGCAAACTAAAAGATCGTATTGAAGAAGAACTAAGAATTTCTCCAATAATTGTCATTAACAAAGATAAAATTGCACAAGTTCGAGCAACAGATATATTAGATGAAGTGAGCAAGTATTCTATGAATCGGGGTGTAGCTGAGGAAACAAATGATATTCCGGTAGATTTGGCTTTGATAAAGATTCCTGATATTTGGAATGCAATCAGTAAAGAAAATGAGCTCGGTTCAAAATCCGGATTTGAGGTTAAAGCAGTTGAAGGTGAGGGTGACGAATTAGATGTCCAAATCGGAGATGATAATGGCAACGACGGAACAGATACTAGTTCAACAGACATCATTGAAGAAGTGGATGAAACATCAGAATCAGATGATGGTTACAAAAAAGATCCCGTAAAACAATTCAGAATGTATTATGCGAGAATATTATATTTTGCATTTCTTACCAATGATAAAGTATACTCAATTGATAGTATAATAGAAAGTCTAGATAATGAAGATAATAAACGAATATTCAAAAATTTAGGCATAGATGTAAATGTTGTAAAAGCTCTCAGAAATAATATGGACAAATTTATGCTGAGAATTTTGGATTATAAAATCCAAAACCTCAATAAATTGTCAAACGAAAATGATTTAAAACCTATAGAACGAGCAAATATAGCAAATCAAAAATTTGGCAGGATTGGTGAATCTGAAATTGTAACCCCAGAAAAGTTAACGACAGAAATGATAAATCTTTTACCGGATGAATTTTTGAATAAATGTGTAGAGGGTAAAATTCCAATACTTGACATAGCATCTAAAGAAGGAGAATTTGCAATAGCATTATACAAGCGATTTGTGATATTAGGGTATAAGCTTGATGATTTTAAAGATTTGATTTATTCTATACCAACATCAGGTATAACTTACGAATTTACGAGAAAAATATATGAAGTTTTAGGTTTAAATATATATAATATTGCAAAAAAATTTAATTCATATAATTTATTAACAATAAAAAATGGAAATAATATTGATTACGATAAAATCAAGGCCATAATAGGTCAAGCTAAAGCTTTCAGTGAAATAAATACAAATGAATTTATTAATAATGGAGGTAAGGAAAAGATGAAAAAATTTGGGGCGATCGTTGGTAATCCTCCTTATCAAATGAGCGATGGCGGAGGTAGAGAATCTAGTGCCATTCCTATTTATAATTTGTTTATAGATATTGCCAAAGCGAATGATCCAGAATATATTACTATGGTTATTCCTGCAAGATGGTATACAGGAGGTAAAGGATTAGATGAATTTAGAGAAAAAATGTTAACCGATACTAAACTAGTACAAATTCATGATTTCCCTGTAACATCTGATTGTTTCCCTAATGTTAATATAAGAGGCGGGGTGTGCTATTTTCTAATTGATAAAAATGCAAATAGAGATGATTGCACAATTTTTAATTATAAAGATTCAAAACTTATAGACAAATGCAATCGTAGGCTATTAGAGGATGGAGCTTCTTTCTTTATAAGGTATAACAGTGCAGTTAATATATTAAGAAAGGTTCGAGCATTAAAAGAAGAAACATATGATAAAATAGTGAGTTCCAGGAAACCGTTTGGTCTTGGATCAGATTATAAAACATTAGATTTACAAATGTCATCAAATAACAAGTATAATATTAAGTATTACCGAAATGGAGGAATTTCTTACATACAAGAAAAAGATATTCCTAAAAATAAGGAATTAGTAAAAGTTATGAAAGTAATAGATTCAAAAGCTAGCCCCGGAGGGGACGAATATCCTCATCAGATAATTACTAAACCAATATTAGCCCCATCAAATTCTGCTTGTTCAGAAACATACTTGCTTATTTCAGAAGTCGAATCAGAAGAAGAAGGAAATAGATTAATAAAATATATGTGTACTAAATTTTTTAGATTTATGATGTCATTAATAAAAAACACTCAAAATATTTCTAAAAATGTATATGGATATGTACCAATTCAAAATTACAAAGATGATTCTGATATTAATTGGACTAAAAGTATTGATGAGATTGATGCACAATTATATAAAAAATATAATATTAATCAAAAGGAGATTGATTTTATAAATACAATTATAAAACCAATGGAGTAAAGTTATGACTTAGAAATGTCATAATAAAAAAATTTATTATAATATGCTATAATTACATAAAATACGGGCAGATATAAACAGCATTGGTCAAAATTTATAATACATCCATATTACAGAAATCTTGGTAAGTACAATATTTGCAGGCTTTTTTTGTTCTGTCAGGTGCAAACTTGTGAGCTTTAATATCTGCAACTGCTTTCTTAAATTTTTCTACCGCAACAGTGATTTCTTCTTCTGTATAATTTATACCTTCGTTTTTTGATTCAAAATCTTCAGGGTAGATAAATTTGGTAACGGAAACTTTGTTTCCTGTAGCTTTTTCAAATACATATTTATACCAAGCCATTTGATAATAATAATCTTCGTGCTCTCCATCAACTTTTATGGCAGAATTTTTATTATTACCGGTTTTGTAGTCGTAAATTGCATAAGTGCCGTCTTCGCATTTATCTATTCTGTCAATTATTCCATTAAATTTTGTTCCATCATCTAAGGCATAATAAATTTTTTCTTCCTGTTTATACAACTGAATTGGTGTAGTGTTTGTAATTTGACAATAATATGCATCTAAAGCTTTTTCTCCTCTGCCTTCGAAAATTTTACGTTGTTCATAAGATTCCATAGGCAAAACAGAAAGTTCTTCTTTAAACCATTTTATAAATTGAGATTTGTCGGGATGAGTTTTGTTTTTCATTAAAAATCTTAAAGCTTCTTCGCAGGCTTTATGAACTGCACTTCCATAACTTGTAAAGTTAGGGTTTCCATCTTTTGGTCTTAATTTAAGAATCGCATCATACAAGTATTGTCTTGAACATTTTAGATATTGGTTAATAGCCGAAGGTGAAAATGAACGTTCATTCAACCTGGCATCAATCATTTCTGAAAATTCTTTTTTATAATCATATTCTCGCTTTATAATCAATTCATTAACCTGATTCCAGAAAGACGTCTCATCATATACAAATGGTTCAGGTTCTTTTTCAAGTTTATCCTGAATGTTAACTATAAATTTTGTTGGCTTTTTAATACTCGTTCCCACTTTCTCAGGACAAGACATTCTCAAAGTATGTTTTGCACGGGTCATTGCTACATATAAGAGCTTTGTTAAATCAGACGGTTTAACTTCATTTTTTAATTCATCTTCTGTTTTAAATTCTGATGAATCAAGCGGAATGTCTGCCTTTAAGGATTTTGAACTGCTTTCCCATTTCCTTGTCTCAAGTGTAGGCATATAAACGTATTCAAATTCCCTCCCTTTTGCTCCATGATATGTACATAACTGAACGGCATTCAAAGTAACAGGTGCTTTATCTGTGCAAATTTTTTCGTCATCATTTATTATTGATTGTAGATAATCTAAAAACACTTCCAAAAAAGATGTTTTAAATATCTCGGAAAATCCTGCTGCTTCATCAATAAATTTTTTGATACCTGCAATATTTTCTGTTCTGTTTATATCCGTATTCAGGTAATAGTCAAATATACCGGTTTTTGAGCCAATTTCAAGAATTGTATTTTTAATATTTTCTTTTGATTTGTATTCTGATAAATAGTCATAAGTTTTTAAGAAATTTTCAAAATTTTCGGGTTCAGTAAGTTCACCCATATCAATATTTTTAAGAACATCGATAAAAGTTTTGCCCTTTGATACATTGTCATACAAAATTTGATAGTCTTTAGGGTTAACATTGTACGGAGGAGCAACAAGCAGTTCAAAAATTCTGTGAGAATATTTTTCAGGATTAACCAAAAATTGTATGTAAAAATATAACATATTAACAGCCGGAATCGTAAAGATATCTTTCCCGTCTTTCAACTCATAAGGAATATTTCTAATTTTTAGCAACTCTGCAAAAGACTGAGCTTCTGCATTTGTTCGGGTCAGTATTGCGATTTCTGAAAACTTTTTTTCGCCTGAATCTTTATCTTTTGGGCATTCATCAGAATTTACCAATTCTTCGATTTCTTTGACAATTTCTGAATATTCTTGCATTATATCTGCGTATCTATAAAACCTGACAGGTTTGTCTTTTTTAATAACCTCTTGATTTTTTGCAATTAAATTTTTATCTATAGGATTTCCTTCAATATCTGTAAATTTTTCTGAATTAACCAAACTTAAAGGGTCCTGATCTATTACTGCTCGTGCGGCATCAAGAATGCTTTGTGTTGAACGCATATTTTCTTTCAGACAAATGATTTTTGTAGCAGAAAATTCCTTTAAATAGTTTTCAATTGTATCAAGTTTAGCGCCCTGAAAACGGTAAATAATCTGATCGTCATCTCCTACGACAAAAACATTTTCGGTTTCTAAAGCATGAGAAAGTGCAAAAACTATCTCATTTTGCGATTTGTTTGTATCTTGGTATTCATCAACCATAATATGTTCATAACGGTTTGCAATAGTATGCAAAAATGACGGGTTGGATTCGAACTTTTCGAGTACCAGATTAATCATATCATTAAAGTCAAGATATTTATTATAATCCATCTTGCTTTGGTAAAGTTCGTAAAATTTCCACAGTTCTTTTGCCTGCTCAACTTTTTTTAACGCATTATCTCGTTTGTCATAAGGTACTTTTTTTATTCTTTTGTTTCTGCCTGATAATACATCATCAATTATACCTTCAATTCTACCGATTTCAGGGATCCAATCCGGATTTTGTTCCAAATTTTGAAAAAATTTATCTTTATTTATACGGTTTTGTTTAATCTCGGCAATTCGGTTTTTAATAATGTTTATGTAGAAATAGGGGTCATTTTTTTCGGTTCTAAAATGAACAGGCTCTATTTCATCAATACATTCTTTTATAAATGCTTTTGAGATTGGATCTGTTATTATTTTATAATTTGAAGGAATTTCAAAATCATCGGGAAATTCTTCAATGAGGCTGCAACAAAAGCCATGATATGTAAATATCTGAACATTACAGGAAATTACATTCAATTCTTTTTCAATACGTTTTTTCATTTCTGTTGCTGCTGCATCAGTAAAAGTTAGGCAAAGAATTTTTTCAGGTTCAACACCATTGGATAAAAGATTTTTAATACGTTCAATTATTGTATATGTTTTTCCTGTTCCCGGCCCCGCTAATAGCATCACAGGCCCGTTTATATGATCTATTGCTTTCTGTTGTTGCTCATTTGGCTTAATTTCCATTTTCAAACTCCTTAAATCTAATCTTTTATTTCTTTTATTACAAATTGGCCTTTTACATTGTAGCCGTATTCTATTTTTTTACCGCCGATATATTTGGGAACAAACTCTCCTTTTACATTATAGCCATATTCAATTTTTTCGTCACCGATATATTTAGGAACAAAATCACCTGCAACATTGTAACCGTATTCAACTTTTTTGCCTCCAATATACTTCGGAACAAAGTCTCCTACTACATTGTATCCATATTCGATATTTTGTCCGTTTACAGATTTTGGTACAAAATTACCAACTACATTGCGACCGTATTCTATATTGTTATTGCCTACAGATTTTGGAACGTAATTACCAACTACATTATATCCATAATTAAAATTCCCTGTATTACACAATAATGCTGCATTATATTTTGGATTTTTTACAGATTGATTTTCTCTTTTATAATCTTGTCTTTTGCTACCGTCAAATAATTTGTTCACTGCGCTTCCAATTATAGCAATTAATAAAATTTTTACAAAATTTTTCATATATAATCCTCATTTTTTATTTTTATTATTTTATGTCCTTTTAATTTAATACCATTGTGGGTAATAATAATGCTTTGCCTCTTGTATTGTTTTAAAACAAGGTGTTAGGCTATCTTCTCCTCCATCAGGAATAGGTGAATAGCCATAACCTTTCGGACTTTGCTGCATTATCTTGTGATGCCCGACATAATGACCGATTGGTGTATATAAAACATATCTATATCCATAAGCAGGGCTGTGTTTGTCATATATGGCCACAATCTTTTCGCTTATATTTGCGTTGCGATCGTTGTAACTGTGGTAATTCGGTGTAATTAAAATCTTATTCCCTTTACTATCAAATGATTTTATCTGTTGTTTGCTGTCTGCATTTGCAGAAACAAAACACATTAAAATAAATATTATTGTTCCGGTAATAAAGTATTTCATTCTTTACATCCTTTTTTTTATTTACGCTGCAATTGTATGATTATTTGCAAGTTTGTTTATTAATTTTTCAAGAATATTAAAATCATTTGCATAAGGTAAAACCGTTTTGACAAAAGAAACATTGTAATCAGTAACAACTTTCATATACCTGTTGTTGTAGCGAACATAAAAAACTCTTGAGAATTTTTTAAAGTCTTCACTTACCTGAACACATCTGTCATTCATAATTTCTTGCATAACTTTTATTGGATTAAATTCGCTGAGTCCGTATCTTTGTTCTGCTCTGATTTGAGAATGTGTTGCCATATTTTACCTCTTTCTGTTTTAAAATATCTTATATTCTCATAATATAATCATATGGTGACAAAAATGGACACATCATTGTAAAAATTGCATTATATATGACTATATGTTAATATTTAAAACGAAAGAATAGTTTGTATAAATATTATGCATAATAAAATAACACCATTAGAAAAAGCTGTAGAATTGATTGATGCCGGTAACAATATATTTATAACCGGTGGTGGAGGGGTTGGAAAATCATATATACTAAATAAATTAAAAAATCATTATGGCAATAAACTTCAACTAACAAGTACAACAGGCGTATCAGCATATAATATTGGTGGTCAGACAATACATTCATTTGCAGGTATATATAAAAACAGAATATATTTAAGTTTCCCTGACACGAAAAAGAAACTGATCAAAAATTTAAAAGAATGCAAGATTTTAGCAATAGATGAAATTTCTATGCTACATAAAGAAACTTTGGACAGCTTGAATAGCGCATTCAAAGAAATTACCGGACGTAAAGATAAACCTTTTGGTGGCATTCAAATGGTTGTTATAGGTGATTTTTTTCAGTTGCCGCCGATTCAGAGACAGACGAATAAATGTGTAAAATCAAAACCTGAAGACCTGCAATATTGTTTTAAATCAGCGGCTTGGAATGCTGCGGGTTTTATAACGCTTGATTTACAGGAAGTAAAGCGTCAAAGTGATAAAAAGTTTATTTCTGCGCTTAATAAAGTTCGTACCGGAAATATTACGCAGGAAGTTATCGATTTATTTGAAGAACGTGAGAGAAAATTCAACATTGAAGCTGACAGTAAAATTCTCCGTATATTTTCAAAAAAAATTAAAATGAACTCTCATAACAATGTTATGTTAACAAAAGATGAAAATTGTAGTGGTAATATAAAAACTTATATTGCTGCTGATTATTACTGCGAAACTATTGATAATAAAAAGGAAGAATATGTTATTCCCAAATTAAAATATAATGAAATTGAAAATAAAGATTATAAAATAGCAAAAGCTATTATGGAAAGGGAATGCAGATATCCGCAAAAAATCAATTTAAGAAATGGCTGCAGGGTAATGCTTTTAAAAAATCTAAATCAGGAAAAAGGTCTGGTTAATGGCAGCTGTGGAGTTGTAAAATCACATTCTGAAAATGAAATTGTTGTTAAATTTGATAAAATTGATGAAGAAATAACAATCAAAAAGGATAATTTTTATTTTCAATACAGGTATATAGAAGATAAAAAAACAGGGAAGGTTACAATAAAGGGGGTAAAAAGAGTTCAATTCCCACTGCAACTTGCTTATGCAATAACAATTCACAAATCTCAAGGAATGACTTTTGATAAATTAGTTATAGATTTAGATAATATTTTTAGTGAAGGAATGTCATATGTTGCATTAAGCAGAAACCGTACATTAGAAAATTTATATATAAAACATTTCAAATCAAAAGAAATAAAGACAAGCCAAGAAGTTATAGATTTTTATAATAATTTAGAAAATCGTATTATATTCACCGAAGATGGTGAAATGATAGAAGATTTTGCACAAAACTTTGAAGAAAAAACAGATTTTTCAGAAAATCAAGAAAATTTATCTGATTCAGATGAAGAAATATCTGTTCCACAACCATCTGGTGAAGAAGAAGATCTATATAATGATTTATACAGCCTCAATGAATATTCTGATATATATGAATATACAATTGCAAATTATAATAATGAAATAGATTCCGATCCGAATAATTGTTTGAGTCTTAATAATCGTGCTGAAGCTTTTTGTAATATAAAAGATTATGAAAAAGCAGTAAAAGATTGGAATAAGATTTTAGAAATAGACACTGAATATGAAATTGATTACTTTAAAAAAGCGTATGCGGAACATAAAATTGATAATAATAAGCAAGCAATTGACGATTATACTAGATATTTGGAAGATAATCCTAAATGTGCATCTGCGTATAATAATCGTGGCCGAGTAAAAGAATGTTTCGAATATTGCAACTATAAAGATGCAATAGAAGATTATAATGCAGCTATAATGTTAGAGCCTGATAACTGCATGTATCTAAATAATAGAGCAAGGGCATATTATTGGAATAAGGACTACATTGAAGCTATAGAAGATTGGAACAAAGTTGCAAACTTATTCTCAAAAAATGGCGCATTAAAAAATAATTTTCCGGAAAATGAAAAAGAATTATACAAAAAAGCTCTTTTGTTAATGGCTGAAGCATATTATGAAAATGATGAATATGAAAATGCAGTTAATAGTTGGAAGAAGGTTTTAGAAATTGATCCTAAATATAATATTGATTATTTTGATAAAGCTTATGCAGAACAAGAAATTGGTTTGTATAATGAAGCAATTGATGATTATACAAGATATATAGAGAGTAATCCAGATAATGCCGTTTCATATAATAACAGAGCTTTGATAAAAGATTATTTAAATAAATATAGCTTAGATGAAATAATACATGATTATAACAAGGCGATAGAGTTGGAGCCTAAAAATTGTACGATTCTTAATAATCGAGCAGAAACTTATTATGCAAATAAAAATTATAAAGATGCAATTGATGATTGGAACAGGATTCTAAAATTAGATGCAGAATCTGAAATTCATTATGCACATAAAGCAAATGCTGAATATAATGAAGAATTGTTTAATGAAGCAATTTTGTCAATAGAAAAATACTTAAATGATAATCCCGAAGATGAAGATGCAATAGAATTGCAGAATACAATAAATGACGAATTATCTCAAAATAATAATAAAAATCTGATATCAGAATATTTAGAAAAGAATGAAAATCCTGAAAATAAATATGCTATGGATTGTAAAAACACTTTAGAAGATAATCTGGCAGAAATTAAAAATAAAAGACTTATCAATAAATACCGACAAAAAATAGTAGAATGCTTTAAACAAGGATTTTATAATGATGCGTATGAACTTTGCGAAAAAATTTTGGCAATTGACTCGAATAATGCATACGCTCATATGTATTTAGGTGCATATTACCATTATACAAAAAATTACTCTATGGCTGAGGAAGAGTATAAATGTGCAATTAAAATTGATAACAAATTTGCCAAAGCGTATAAAAATCTTGGAATTTTAATGCAAGAACAAAAAGATTATCAATCAGCAATACAGTGTTATGAATTTGCGGAAAAATACGATGCTTCATTATCCGACGTTAAAGATTTTAAAGAACAGGCACAAAAACACTTAACAAATAATTCAAAAAGTTTTGATGATGATGTTTAATTTATAGCTGTTCTATTACTTCATTCAAAAGTTTTCTATATGTATTTTTCAATTCCTGGGGTTCAATAATTTGTACATCTTTACCCCAACGGAATAAGAACCAACAAATTTCGTAAGAACCACCTGCTTCAAATGTTACAGTTGTTGTGCCGTCTTCGTTTGTTGTTATTTGCTGATTAGGATGTAGACTGTAATTTTCAATAATATCTTTTACATTTTTAGAAAATAATAACTTTATTTTCATTGGCACTTTATCTTGAAAAGCACCAAAAGATTTTGTTAGATGTTCCTGAAGGTTAAAGTTTTCATCTTTGTTATAATATTCATTAGTAACTCTTATATTTTGCATTTTGTAAAGTAAAAAATGCTTATAAACGGTATCGCCTTCGTCTCTTGCAACAAGATATGTATATTCCGAAAAAATTATCGCATAAGGTTCAACTTTTCTAAACTTTTCTTCTCCTTTTTTATTTTTATACTTGAATGACAAATATTTTTGAGCCAAAAGAGCTTCAGAAATTTTTGCCATAGCAGTTGAATCCATTTTAATCTTTGGGGCCTGATGCACAGCATATCCCTGAACCTCAAGCAAATCCGAAACATCATTATTTACAGCCATAGAATTTGTTGTGATTTTCATCTTTTGAATAATATTAGGAAGTAAATCACACCTGTTTGTATAATTTTGGCTTTTCATGTATGCTTGACAGTCTTCAAGTGTTGCTATTTCTTCAGCACTAAAAGCAGTAATTTTGTCTAAAGTACCGTGTTTTAATCTCCATTTTTTTATTCTTGAATCAGGATTTGGAACTTCTTCCACCTCAAAAACATCTGAAATTATGTTTTTTATACGCATTGCAGTCCTGCGAGAGATTCCACATTCATCTTGAATGTCTTGTATAGAATAGCCACGAAAGCTTAAACGCATATTTTTTGCCAGAGTAAGTATTTTTTTTATATCATCACCTCTTGCCATGCAAAACTCCTTTTTTAGAATAGTAACATTAAAAATTAAATATGTCCATTTTTGACACCACTATATTTTATTATAAAAACATAAGGAGCGCAAAAATGAACGAATTTGATTACTTAGCTGAAGCAAAAACAAATATGGAAAACGAAGATTACAGTGCAGTTATTTCTTTGTGTGACAAAGCTTTAAAGATTAACAAGAATTTACCGGATGCATACAGCTTTAGAGGAAATGCTAAATACGAACTTGAAGAATATGATGAAGCAATCGATGATTTTTCTAAGGCAATAGACAAAGAGCCTAATGAATCTAAACATTATTACGACAGATGTTGGGCTTATCATTATATGGATAAAGATGATGAAGCAATTTTAGATATAAATAAGGCTATAGAACTTAATCCACAAAATTCATATTATTATTACGACAAAGGCAGATTTGAATATTGGTTAAGCAGATATAAAGAAGCAGTTGTTGCTTTTACAAAAGGGATAGAATTAAAGCCGACAGAAAGCAAATACACTTTTCGTGCCAACTGCTATATGGAACTTGGAGAATTTGATTTTGCTTTATCAGACTATAATTCTGCAATTGAAATTGAACCTGAATATGCAACTGCATATTATCGTAGAGGAATTTTGTATAAAAGAACTGAACAACTAAAAAAATCTGAAGAAGATTTTATAAAAGCTCTTGAGTTAAACGAAGAAGATTATGATGCGATGATTGAACTAGGCTTTATCAGAATACAAACGGGTAAAAAAGATGCAATAAAATATTTTAATAGAGCTATAAAAGTGAAACCAAGTGCAGACAATTATTATTGGAGAGTAAAAGCAAGACAGAAAATTTTAATAAGAGAAGATTCTATTAAAAAATTATCAGCAGGCAAATTTGTAAAATGTAATTATTCAGAAGATGTAATTTTCAACAAAAAACAGGCGAGTGAAGATGTAAAAGATTTAAATAAAGCTATAAAATTGGATTCTGACAACAAAACATTATATCAAATGCGTGCTGATAGGCTTATTACACTGCAAAATTATTCAAAAGCCTTAGAAGATTATAATTTTTTAATTAAAAAAAGTCCTGATAACCATTCAAATTATAAAATGCGTGCATTTTGTAATGAGCGTACCGGATTATATCAGGAAGCACTTAATGATTGCAAGAAGTCTGTTGAACTTAATGACGGTTGCGCAGATGTTATTATCTTTGGTACAAGAGGACTTGCAAATTTTAAACTTGGTAATCTCGAAAAAGCTTTGACTGATTTTAATCAGACACTAGTTATTGAAGAAGATGTTGAAACGTATTATTTTAGAGGTCTAACAAATTACAGACTAAAACATTACAAAAAAGCTTTTGAAGATTTTAAAAGAACACTTGAACTTGATCCTGATATTGAATCTAAATATAATGAAAAAATTCCCGCAATAATGAAATTTACAATATATCTTATGAAAAATTTTTCTCAGAAAAGAAAAAACGACACACCCATAGGGTTATGTCAAATGAATATAAATGATTAGCCTTAAAAGTGTCCATTTTTGACATATAGATAATTTATACTAATAATATAATAAAAAAGGAGTACAAAATTATGACAAACGTTGACAAATGTAAAAAAAGAATAGGTTTTGAAACAGGTGATGTTATTGATGTATCAATGAAAATTGACTATGATATTCCGGATGAGGATGAAGAAAAATCTGTAGTTGATTTGAATGACTATGTTGCAAAATACACTATTCATTATTCGTATCCGAGAAATTTAGGATTTTCTTTTTTGGATTTCAAGGTCGATGCCGGCTGTTGTGTAGATTTTAATGATGATATTGAACAGTATATTAAAGAATCAATAGAAAAAGATCTAGAAGAAATATCAGAATATGAACTTTTTGATGTAGATAATAGCGGCGACTACCAAACTGCAAAAATTAGAATAAAGACATTAAAAAAGAGCTAAAACTATAAAAAATAATTTCAAAAAAAATAACCTCAATACTATTGAGGTTATTTTAAAAATTTAATATTACTATACAGAAACAGGTTCTTGTTCATTTTTTTGTGGTACCAAGAACGAAAGAACCGGATATGTTCTTGAAATGATTTCTTTATCGTTATCATAAACAAGAATAGTTAAGCTTTCTACGCTATAATCCATTGTGATTTTAAGATCATTAGCATAAGCATTATAAACAAAATTTTCAGACGGAATATCAACTGTTAATTCACCAACAGTAACTTCTTTTCCGTTGCTTCCTCTTGCTTTAACAACTAATTTGTGTTCGCCTACAGACCAATTCGGTCCACACATTACAGCCAAATCAAAACTAAATTCTGCCGGCATCGCAACTGTTGTTAATTTATCATAGATATTCATACAAGTTAATTTGTTATTTTTTATAAATACATTTTCTGCTAATACTAAATATTCTGACATTATCTTACCTTTCTTATTTCATACTCTTTATAACTTTTCTCGTTGTACCTTTTGTATTATCATACTTTACGGTCATTTCCGAGCTTTCAACATTTGCTTTTGGTGCACTAGACAAATCATATTTCACAGGTTTTACTTTAGGATTAACATTTCCTTTTTTAGTTGAATTATTTGATCCGCCTTTGCCCAATTGCCATTGGAAGCCACCTTGGAAGCCTACGCCGGTTCTGCCTACGTTTCTAACAACAGCTTGTAAGTATCCTGAGAATCTGTCTGAGAATCTCTTGTTTAGACCGATACCGTATTGGATATAGCCTCTATCCATACTTACATTCGGCAAATAAACATTTCCTGCACGACCGCCAACTGATTGGTTTATATTATACATATATTGTAATGTTGCATATGCGCTCCAAGTTTCTCTCTCATACATTAAGTTCAAGCCGGGAGCTATATTTATACCATGAAGCATTCCTGACATCATACCCATTTGACCAAAATCTGTATGCCAATTTTCTTGACCAAAGTAGTTATATGCTACCATTAAATTAGGTTGTAATGACCAATTTTTTGCAAATCTCCAATTGTATGCAACCTTGGTTGATGCACCGGCAAAATAGTTGAACGTGTTGTCATTACCTCTTGAGGTATTCATTTCGTTTCCGTATACGCCACCGTATGCTAATGCACCTATCATAAAGTTATTCTTATACCAAGTACCTAAGAAACCTGCTTGGCCGCCGTTTTGGTAAGCACCTGTATGATTATAATATTGGTGAGCTCCATTGTAACCGATGTATGCGGTCGGCATAAACTGCCATCCGTGTTTAAGGTCTTTCAAACCAAAATCGACACCGATTAATGTACCGTAAGCGTTGTTACCAACATCTATACCATTGCTCATACCGAGTTTTTCAAATGTGCCGTATGCTTTTACCCATACACCGCCATCTTTTCTTGAATATTGATATGGCGGATATAAATCACTTGACGATGCCAATTTGTTCGGATTTGATGTTATATAATCATTACCCTTGAAGCCTTGATCCAACATTGTATGATTGAATAACATATCATCAATCATTAATTGGTTTTGATACTGAGCAAGTTTTGTAACCTGGCCTCTGAATACTTCTGTATTATATCTTGTCAAATCAAATGAGAAGTTACCGCCACCTGTGCTATTCAACTTATAATAACCGATTGGAGTTAAAATCTCTTTATCAGTTGCTGTAAAGTTGATTGTGTCACCTGCTGCAATATGACCTTTGAAAATATTATTTAATGTAATATTTCTGTCAATTGGTGCATCTTTACCAAATATATCACCATTCAATGCCCAATCTGCTATGTGCAATGTACCTTCATTTGTTGTAGTATCTGCTGCACTTATTTCTGTTGTATCTTTACCGAACTGATCGTAATTTTTATTTGCATTGCTTCTTGCATACAAATCAAATGTATAATCAGCTTGAGAATCATTAGCACCATCACCTACGATATGATTATCAAACAAGTGATTTTCATAACCACCGTTGAGTGAGTGAACTGTACCTGCACTTTGCAAATCTTTAACAGTAAACACACCTGATTGTGGTACTAAATGCGAATCCTTATCTATATTAACAGATCCTGCAGGTGCATTTATTACTCCGGCATTTTCAAGAGAAAGTTTTGCATTTTCCAAGAACAAGTTACCACCATTTTGTTCAAAGTATGGTTTTGTACTTGTTGGTGTTGTTTCTTCTGCAGATGTTGAAACTACAATGTCCTTAAGTGTTGCACTTCCGTTGTCAAGAGTCAAATCACCTTTGTATGTATCATTTGTATTTAATACTACTGATGCCTTATCACCATTAATATTCAACTCACTGCCAGCCGCAATTTTTGCTGCTGCAGCTTCCACAATAGCACCCTTATTAAGCTCCATTGTACCGGACTTAACATCTACTGTGCCTGCTATGTTTGCAGGTGATTGATCTGTATCTTTTTGGGTAGCTGATACTGTAGATGTTGCAGTCTTGTCATCGCCAATAACCTCTATTGTACCTACAATATCTCCGTTTTGATAATCAACTTCAAGATTTGAAGCATCAAGACTTATTGTACCATTTTCGTTATTTACTGTATCGACTGTTACATTACCGCCGCCAACTGTGTTGATTCTACCGCTGTTTGTTAAGATAGCATCCTTAGATGTATCATTGTGAACAGTAATATCAGATGTATTATTGATTGTACTGCTGTTTGTTAATGAATTAGTTGCTGTCATATCAGCACTATTAGTAAATGTTGTGGCAGGTGTTGTTGCCGCTACAGTAATATCATTTTGCGTAATAGCAGCTGTAGATGAGCCTCCGCCATTAATATTCAACACACCGGATGTTGCATTATCGGTAATTTCAATTTTATTTGTAAATGTGCCGTTAGCAGTTAATGTACCGGTGTTGCTAAATGTAGCAGGAGTAGATGCTGAACTGTCAACATCTAATTCAACATTACCCTGTTTAATAGTACCTGCGTTTGAGCCTCCGTTATTAACTTTCAAATTACCTTCAGAAGCACCTGTTCCTGTTGTACCAACAATAGAACCGCCAGATGCAACTGCAATTGTTTGAGCAACAATATTGTTTGCACCATTGACAATTTTACCGTCTTGTTTAACTTCTAATTGGTTATTAGCAGTAACATCAGCACCCATTGTGAATACTGATGAATTTGCAGCACCCGTACCGTCACCGACAACTACATTGTTTTGAGTTACCGTACCATCTGCAGTACTCTTTGTTATGCCGGTCAGGTTAGTAGTACCTGTTCCTGTTATAGCTGCTGCTATAGTACCGTCTTTAGAAAGGGCTGTATCATTTGCCAGATTGAATATGCCGGCATTTGTGATAGCAGCTTTGATACTTTCACCTGTTGAATTCAAGATACCTCTTTCATTAACAGTTACGTTGCTGCCAAGAACTATATCTGATGCCGAAGCTAAAGAAAGTTCAGTTTGATCATCACTTTCAGTTGTACTGCCGACAGTCAGGCTATTTCCGGTACCTGTTGTTGTAATTTTTGCAACATTCTTATCTGTACCTGAAAGCTTATTGTTATAATTAATACTTGATGTATTCTTTAATTCAATTTCAGATGTACCTGATGTTCTGCTGTTATTTGTATTTATACTTAAAGTAGAACTATCCAGCGTTAACTTACCACCTGTTTGCTTATAAGTTTTTGGATTAGTATCATCAGTTGTTGTATCATTTCTGCCTATCATAGTGATACTACCTGAAGACAATTCCAAACCACCATTCCAAGTATCAGCAGAAACAGGATCTGTAACATCATTATTCAATGTTACGTTCGCGCCAGCAACCTTTAGCGTATTACCTTCAGCTATTGTTACAACAGCCGCTTTTTTAATAACATCTGATGTATTACCAAGTTGAGTAGTTCCAAGTACTGTTAATGAACCAGCTTCAGCATCAATATTTCCTGTTGATGAGCTTGTAGTTACACCGTTTAGCTGTAATGTACCACCTGTATTTAATTCAACAGTACTTGCAGATTTAAGTTCATCGGTTGAATTCAATTCTACATTAGCACCATCTTTCACATACACTTTTGTATTTTCAAGAAGTGAAACTTTTACTGCTTCTTTGATTATATCCTGATTACCAAGCAATACTGTTGATGCATCAACTGTCAAATTACCTTCTTCTGCATCAAGTTTTCCTTGTTTGTTCCAAGACGACGCAACTGAAGGATCAGCTACTCTTGATTTATCTTTTATGTTTTGTAATGTCAATGAACCGCCGTTTAAAGTGACATTACCATCCCATTGAACATTTGATAAATCGCTTCCGCCGTTTAATGTAACATTACCGCCTGTAATGTTCATTGTTGCGTCAGAATTAATAACAACTTTGGCATTAGATGCGCCTGATGTAATTGTACCGCCTGCAACAGTTAGCGTTGTATCATTAGTTCCTACGCCGTCACCGATGTTCAAATTACCTTGAGTAATTTCTGTATGACTATTCAATGACTGAGTTCCTGTAACATTGATAGTTCCGCCTGTTTCACCGGTACCTGCTGCTGTTTTTTGAGTTAGTGCTGCAGTATCTCCCTGAGCAACACCTGCCAAATTCAAAGTTCCGTTTTCAGAAACATCAATTGTACCGTCCCAATCAACTTTTGAAGCATCGCTGCCGTTTAATGTAACATAACCGCTAGATTTAACACCAAGTGTTGCGTTTTCTTTGATATTAACGGTTTGAGCATCTGTGCCTGCCACAATTGCGGGAGTTGTGCTGCTGCCTGCAGTAACTTGATATACGGTTTTGGTTGTACCATCACCGATATTCAAAGTACCTTCGCCTGTAATAACACCATTTTGTGTAATTGCAACAGGTTGACCGCTTCCGTTATCCTTTGAAACGAATGTCAATGTGCCGCTGTTTGTAAGCGTTTTGCCTGATGCAAAATTCAATCCGTTTGCAGTTAATCCTGTTGTACCGCCTGCATTAATAGTTGAATCACCTTGAACACTCAACGAATCAATTGTTGAATTGTTTGTTGTGTTCAAAGTACCTGCGTTTAGTACAACTCCTGCACCTGTACCTTTGATATCAGCAATTGTAACAGTACCGCTGTTACCTGTTGCGCCGTTGATATTGATGTTGTAATATTGACCGTCAACACCGCTGCCCAAACTAATTTTGTTAGTTGTATTGTCAGCCGCATTGAGATTCAAACTAATTGGAGAGGTAGCAGATGTACCTGCCATATAGATATCATTTGCGGTTTCTGTTGATGATGTTTTATGTTTGTTATTACTAAATGATACAGCGCCTCTCTCAGCATTAGCATTAACAGTTAAGTTAGTGTTTGAATAAATCGCACCGCCTAAGTTTCTTGCGCTGTTGCCTGAATAAGTACCGCCGTTGATTGTTGCAGTACCT
>CAMPBE010000023.1 GCA_946636615.1 uncultured bacterium
CAGGGGCGGTATAAGTCCCACAATACAAACCCACCCCAAAATCAAAGATTTTGACCCTCCCCTATTAGGGAGGGTATTTTGCAACGAAATTATAATTTTGTTGTGTTAGAATTTAAATATGAAAAAAGTTGAACTTCTTGCTCCTGCCAAAGATAAAAAAACTGCATTTGCAGCAATAAATTCAGGTTGCGATGCTTTATACATCGGTGCTTCAAGTTTTGGTGCAAGAAAAAAAGTTCCTAATTCATTGGAAGATATTAAAGAAATTGTTGATTATGCCCACAAGTTTTATGTAAGGGTTCATGTAACCATTAACACTATACTTAATGATAATGAGCTTATAGAAGCACAAAAATTAATTCAACAACTCTATGATATTGGTGTTGATGCAATAATCGTTCAAGATATGGGAATTTTTGAACTTGCAAAACAAGGGAAATTACCTCCGATAGAGCTTCATGCAAGCACTCAATGCGATAACAGAACATTAGAAAAAGTCAAATTTTTTGATAATTTGGGAGTTTCAAGAATTATTTTAGCGAGAGAATTATCTTTAGAACAAATAAAAGAAATTTGTGAAAATACAAAAGCCGAAATTGAAACATTTATTCATGGTGCTCTGTGTGTTTCATACAGCGGTCAATGTTACCTGAGCCATTTTATTGGCGGACGTTCTGCAAACAGAGGAGAGTGCGCACAGGCATGCCGTAAAAAATATTCACTTATTGATGAAAAAAATAATTTTATAGCAAAAGATAAGTATTTATTGAGTTTAAAAGATTTTAATGCTTCAGAATATATCGAAAAACTTATAAATTCAGGTGTTAAATCGTTCAAAATTGAAGGTCGCTTGAAAGATGAAAATTACGTCAAAAATGTCGTTGCATACTATAGAAACGAAATAGACAAACTTGCTTCAAAAACATCATCAGGAAAGATTTTTCTTGATTTTCAACCTAATGTAAATAAGAGTTTTAACAGAGGATTTACAGATTATTTTCTGCCCCTCTCCCTAACCCTCTCCCCTAAAGGGCGAGGGGAAATATATAATTTTAGCAGCCCAAAATCTCTAGGTGAATATTTAGGAAAAATATCAAAAATTTCAAATAATTATTTTGAAATTGATAATAAAAAAGTCATTTTGAATCCGCAAGACGGCTTATATTTTGACGGACAGGGCTGTCTTGTTAACAGAATTGACGGAAATAAAATTTTTCCTAATAAAATGGATGGTATTAAAGTTGGGTTAGATATTTACAGAAATTTTGATTCAAAATTTGAAAAACAACTTACAAATACAAAAACAAAACGTAAAATAGGTGTAATTTTTAAACTCCAAAAACGAACAATGGAAGCGATTGATGAGGACAATAATTCCGTAAAAACAGAAATTCCGTCAGGCGAAGCTCCAAATAATCCTGATAAGATGAAAGAAAATTTTATAAATCAATTAAACAAAACGGGTGAAAGTGATTTTTATGTTCAAAAAATTGAATTAGACGACAGCTTGCCGTTTATTCCTGTATCAAAGATTAACGAAATCAGACGAAATATATTGTCAAAATTAATGGACGAAAGGATTAAAAATTATCCTAAAAAATATCAAAAACCATTGTCTGATACAGAATTTCCTATAAAAAATTTGGATTACAGGGCAAATATTCATAACGGAACAGCAAAAAAGTTTTATGAAAATTGCGGATGCAATGTTTGTGAAATGTCAGCAGAATCAGGTTCAAAAGCAACAGAATTGATGCGAACAAAGCATTGCCTGAAATATGCTTTTGACATGTGCAAATCCCCTAAAAAACTGTTTTTGATTGATGAAAAAGGACAAAAATATCCGCTTGAATTTGATTGTAAAAATTGTGAAATGGTAATTAAGCATCCTGACTTTTTAAAAAATCAATACACAAATTCATAAATCTTTCAGGATCATCTAAATATAAATCTTCTGCGTGGATACCGTTTTCAAACAGTTCAAATTGTTTTGGACAAACAGCCTTTTCATAAAGTTTTTGCGTATGCCAAAAATGAACAGTCGGATCTTTTTTTCCTGCCAGAAATAAAGTTGGTACTGTTATTTTATCAACAATGTCAATTGGCTTGATTTTTTTTCTTATTATCACGCTTGGGCGAACAGAAAACCACCTTTTTAGTTCAAATTTTTTGAACGTAGGAATAAATGCTTCTTTTCTCCATACTTGATTTTCTATTTTATCAAAATCAGATGGTGCCGAAACTGCAATTATTTTATCTATATCACTAAATTTTGCACTATGGATTAATACTAAAGCTCCTCCTAAAGAAAATCCTGCAAGATAAATTTTTGAATACTGTTTTTTGGCATAATCTACAACTGTTTTTAAATCAAAAATTTCTTTTGAGGTGAATGTATAAAACCCTGCACTTTTTCCATGTCCTCGAAAATCCAAAGTTATAACGTCAAAATGTTTAAAAAATTCTTCTGAAATTTGTTGAAAAGCATTACTGTCTTTCGTCATAAACCAGCCGTGCGCAATAATTATAACTTCATTACGATTGTTATTATAATGGTTTAGAGCAATTTTGACATTATCTTCAGTAGTCAGAAAGATTTCTTTCATTATAAAATTAGTTCACCTTTTACATACCAAGTTTTTGCTTCGGTTATTTTAATATTCACAAATTGTCCTGTTAAGTCTTTGTCACAAGGGATATGTACGGTTTTAAAATTCCTTGTTTTGCCTGTATTAATCATTTTTCCCTTATGTTCGTAAAAATTTTCAACCAAAACTTCCATTTCTCGTCCAACATATTTTTTGTTTGATTTAAGGCAATTTTCCTGAATTTTTTTGTTTAATCTTTGAAAACTTTCATCTTTTATATCTTCCGGGATATATTTATCAACCCATTTTGCTGCAACAGTTTTTTCTCTTGGGGAATATGCTGCAACATTTGAGTAATCAAGTTCAAATTCATCAATAGCAGTAAGTGTTTCAACAAACTGTTCTTCTGTTTCTCCGGGGAAACCGGCAATAAAGTCGCTTGTTATGGTTACATCAGGAACTTTTCCTCTCACTTTTTGAACAATTTTTGCATATTCTTCTCTTGTATAACGTCTGTTCATAGCCTTTAAAACGGGCGTACTGCCTGACTGCATCGGAATATGAAAATATTCACACACCTTATCAAGTTTTACTACAGTATCAATTAATTCATCAGTAATATCTGTCGGATAAGAGGTTACAAAACGAATCCTAAATTTGCCTTCCAAATTATTCAAATCCGTCAAAAGTTGTGCAAGACGGTACTGTTTATCTTTGAAGTCTTTTCCATAACTGTCAACATTTTGTCCCAAAAGTGTTATTTCCTTATAACCTGATGCAAGTGCATCCTTTGCTTCTTTTATAATAATTTCAGGTTCCCTTGAGCGTTCTCTGCCTCTTGTATACGGAACAATACAGTATGTACAAAAGTTGTTGCATCCTTCGGTAATAGGAATCCATGCGCCAACACCTTTTACACGTTGAATTTCGTAATTTTTTGCTTTGTCGTCTTCAGTTTGGTTGGTTTCTGTACATTCGCAAACTTTTTCACCTCTGTTGATACGTTCAATAATTTCAGGTAATGCATATATTTTATGTGTACCTAAAATGAAATCAACATAAGGTGCACGTTTAAATATCTCTTGGGCTTTTTGCTGAGCAACACATCCGCAAAACCCAATTTTTATATCTTTTCCAAATTCTTTTTTCCATTTTCCCCAAGTTCCAACAGCACTAAATGCTTTATCTTCAGACAGTTGTCTTATAGAACAAGTATTAACCATTAAAAGGTCAGCTTCTTCCGGGGTTTTTGTTTCTTCATAATTAAAATGGGACAACATTCCAAGCATTCTCTCCGTATCTGATTTGTTCATTTGGCAGCCCATTGTGTCTATATATACTTTTTTCATTTATATTTCCTTTTTTTTAATTATAATACAAAATTTTTAATAATTTGCTTTTATCACTATTTCATATATAATGTAATAACAGAAAAAGAGGTTATTATGGGATTAGGCAGAAAAAATATATTATCCTTTCTTCAGGAAAGAACTGAAAAATACGCTGATAAAGTAGCTTTAGGCATGAAAAATCAATACGGTTGGAAAGAGATGACATACGCTGGTTTGGGCAATCTTTCAAGAAAATTAGGTGCATATTTAATTAATGAATTGCAGGTAGAAAAAGGTGAGAGAGTTGCAATTCTTTCAGAATCAAAACCTGAATTTGGAGCTTGTGTATTTGCATCAATTATTGCAGGTACAATTAGTGTTCCGCTTGATATAAAACTTACAAAGTACGAATTAAAATCCATACTTTCAGATTGTTTGCCATCAGTTATTCTTGTTTCTCGCAAACATGTTGAAATGGCAAAATTTTTGCAGGAAGAAATTCCTTCTCTAAAAACACTTTTAATTATGGATGAACCGTATTACGGAATGGAGGGTACAAGCATTTATCAACTTCCTGATGTTTATCAAGCAAAATGGAGAATAAGAAGAACACACGATACAGCATTAATTATTTATACATCAGGTACAACAGGCAAACCAAAGGGTGTTATGACAACATTTGGTAATATGCTTACTCAAATGTACGATTTGGATGAAACATTAAACAAAATTATGCCGTTTAGAAATGTTAATTTGTTGTCAATTTTGCCGATGAACCATTTGTTTGAAATGACTGTTGGTTTTTCAACGTTTATGCAATTTGGCTGTTCAATTTTCTATACTCCAAGTCTAAAACCAAATGACATTTTGAGCATAATGAGAGAAAAACACATTCAATTTATGATTGTTGTTCCGGCTTTCTTGAAGCTTTTAAAAACAACAACAGAAAATGAGATTAAATCTCGTGACGAATTTGCTCAATTGAGATTTAAAATCAAATATGCATTAGCAAAATTTGTTCCTTCATACAGATTAAAACGCTTGATGTTCAAAAATTATCACAAAAAATTTGGCGGAAAATTTGTAGGATGTATTTCCGGTGGTGCGCCATTAGATTTAAATGTCGGTGAATTTTTTGACAGAATCGGTATAAAAGTATTCCAAGGTTACGGTTTGACTGAAACGAGCCCTGTTGTAACCATGAACGTTGAAAATCCAAGAGATTTGGCAACTGTTGGCAGACCGTTGAAAAGTTATGAGGCAAAAGTTGATCCTGAAACAGGTGAACTTTTAGTAAAAGGACCGTCAGTTATGAAGGGTTATCATAATCAACCGGAATTGACTGCCGAAGTCATCGACAAGGATGGATTTTTCCATACAGGTGATATTGCGGAAATCAAAAATGGCGGATTTGTATATATTACGGGAAGAATTAAGAATATGATTGTTCTTTCAGGTGGTAAAAAAGTATTTCCGGAAGAAGTTGAAGCTGTGTTGGAAGCAAGTCCTTTATTTTCGGAAGTTTGTGTATTTGGTTTAGTCAGAACATCCGGTGTAAAAGACGGTACTGAAGAAATTGCAGCTATGGTTGTTCCAAAACCTGAAATTATCGATAAATATTCTGATGAAGAGCTTGAAAAAGTGGTTAGAGCAGAGGTAAAACAGCTTGCAACTCACTTAACATCGTATAAACGACCGGTTAATATTATAGTTAGCAAAGATCCTTTGCCAAGAACAGCTACAAACAAGGTAAAGAGAAAAGAAGTTAAAGAACTTGCAAGTTCTAAATAAAGGAAAAGGTGGAATATGAAAAAATTATTAGTATTAACAATTTTAGCTGCAATTATAGGATTACAGACTCCCGCTTTTGCAACAACAGGTAAACCGGGTAAAGTTTCAGGAAAATCTGTAGGTTCAGCGGCAGTATCATTATTGTTGTGGCCTGGTTTGGGGCAATTCATGTTGGATAATCCAAAGGATAAAAATATAACTCACGCAGTATTAGGTTTAACAGGTATTTTTAGATTTTGGTCTGCGTACGATGCTTTTGTTGACAGAAAAGGCGGAGTTTGGCACAACAGAATATAATCTTAATCAAAAAAAGACCTCTATACGAGGTCTTTTTTTAAATAATTTTTTTACCAAGTTCGTTAACTGTTTTTATATCTTCTTCCGGTGCTTTGCCGATTGTTGTAAGATAATTTCCGACCATAATTCCTTCAACACATGTTTTTAAAGCTTTGCGCTGATTTTCTTCGGATAACCTCATTCTGCCACCGCAAAAACGTAAAATTGAATGTGGATTTGCAATTTTGAATATTGCAAGAGTTCTTAAAATATTTTCTTCGTCAATTTTATTGTGATAATTTTCAAACGGAGTTTCCGGAATTGGCATTAATATATTAATCGGTATCGAATCTGGTTCAATATCAGCAAGCTGCATTGCCATTTCAACTCGTTGTTCAACACTTTCGCCCATGCCTAAAATTACACCGCAGCAAAGCTCCATTCCGTATTTTTTAACAAGTTTGCAGGTATTGTATCTGTCATCCCAACTGTGAGTTGTACAAACTTCAGGATAATATGACTTTGAAGTATTTATGTTGTGGTGAAATCTTTTTAAACCTGCTTCAGCCAATTGTTTAGCCTGTTCTTCGTTCAAAATTCCTATGGAAGCGCAACTTTTTAATCCATCAATTTTGTTTATTTCTTTTATCATATCAAGTTCAATCTGAAAATCTCTGCCCTCATCAGGGGTTTTTCCCGACGTGACTATTGCAAAGCGAGATGCGTGATTAGATTTTGCTTCCAATGCAACCTTCCTTACTTCCTCAATACTTACAAGAGGATAAGATTCAATATTTGTACAATAATGTGAACTTTGTGCACAATATTTACAATTCTGTGAACATTTTCCGTTTCGTGCATTAATGAGTGAACAAAATTCTATGCCGTCTTTTATATATTGTGATGAAATTTTTAGTAATTCATCTAAATCCATATTATATAATTTTAAAAGTTCTTCTTTAGTTTTCATAAATCCTCCGTCTAATTATGGTATAACGTCAATTGACTAAAGTCAAATAACATGATAAAATCAAGTTCCAAGGAGAGCTATGATGTTTTGTCCAAAATGCGGAAAACCGATAAAAGAAGATGACAATTTTTGCAGATATTGTGGAGCTGATTTAAGAATTGGAAACAGTATTGAATCTTCTAAACAAATTGTAGAAGAAGTTGTACATGAAAATGATTCTCAAAATAATAGAATCGTTGTAGAAGTTAAAACATCAGAAACTAATCATGAACCTTTATATACCGGTGAAGAACTTGTTCTTTATGATATAAAAAAGCATTGGATGGCATTGTTTTGGCCTGCATTTTTAACACCGTTATTTTTGGTATATTTTTGGGTTATTTTTTTAAATACTCACAGTTTTTTTAGTTGGGTTATTGTTATAGCAATGTTAGTACTTATTGTTTATCCTGTTGCAAGGTATAAATCCGATAAAATTGTAATTACGACAAAATCAGCTCATATAAAAATAGGCATTTTAAATACTGCTGAAATAGAAATTCCTTTAGAAAAATTGAATATAATAGATGTTTCGCAATCTTCAATGGGCAGATTATTAGATTACGGAACTGCAACTTTTTGTGTAAATTCCGAAAAATATGATTATTCTTATATAAAATATCCTGAAGATTTACAATTTATTATAGATGAACCTCAAAAATTTATAGAAGAATCATTAAGAGAAAATTAACAATAAAAAGCATTGATTATTTAAATAATCAATGCTTTTTTATTATGTTTTGGTTTGAAATTAGCTGAAATATCTTTTCAAAAGTCCGTCAAAGCCTTTTCCGTGACGAGCTTCGTCTTTAGCCATTTCGTGAACTGTATCATGAATTGCATCATAACCTAATTCTTTAGCACGTTTTGCAATAGCTAACTTTCCTTCGCAAGCACCATGTTCAGCATCAGCTCTAAGTTCAAGATTTTTCTTTGTAGAATCTGTTACAACTTCGCCTAAAAGTTCAGCAAATTTAGCTGCGTGTTCAGCTTCTTCAAATGCATATCTTTTATAAGCTTCTGCAATTTCAGGATATCCTTCTCTTTCTGCAACTCTTGACATTGCAAGATACATGCCGACCTCTGTGCATTCACCTGCGAAATTTGCTCTCAATCCGTCCATAATTTCTTTGTCTTCAACTTTACCGTCGCCAACTTTATGTTCACAAGCATAAACTTTTCCGTTAGCTGAGCCAATTTCATTAAATGTTGTAGCTCCGCAAAGAGGACATCTGTCTGGAACTTTATCGGATTCTGTAGACCATCCGCAAACCGTACATACAAACTTTGCCATTATAAAACCACCTTTCTTATATTACAAACTCTATTGTACTACAAAATTTTTAAAAATATGTAAAATGTATAGTTGGAACATAATTATAAAATAACTAATACACAAAAAAAGCCTTTTTAGAAAGGCTCTTTTCATTATGAACTATATTTTTTAGTATACAACTGATTTTTTCAACGTATCGTGTTCAAACACAAATTGAAAATCTAATGAATAAACACCTTTTGCTATTTCAGGGAATTTTGGATAAGGTACAGTTTTTTCGACAGCGCTAAGAATAGATCTGTCTGTAATATTATCACCTGAAGCTTCAGCAAAACTATAATTTAACAAGCTGCCATCTGCACCGATTGTCAATATTATTATTGCCCTTGAGCCTCGTCCTGATTCCGGAGGGGTCCAATTGCTTTCCAAAATTTCACAAGTTTTAGCAACATATTCTGACAATTGTGCTTGTGTCAAAACATCTTTAGAATTTTTGGATTTATAAGAAACTTGCAAATCATCTCTTAGTAATGGTTTGTTATACGAATATACAGCATTATTTGTAGCAATTTGTGCTCCATTTGCATATGCAATCGCATAATTGTGTACATCTTTTAAGAAAGATTTGTTATTGATCGGCTTCATGTATACATGAGGATTTGCAAAAACTGCATTAGGTTTATAATTTGTTTCATCAAATTCTGTTGTATAAATAACACCAATATATTTGGTTTTTGAATTTGATTTTATATATGCAACCTTTTCATCAGCAATACCTGTTTTGTATTTTATTGCATATAAATACTCATCATTGTTAATATAATGAACGGAATCATTGTCAATGTATAAGTCTACGTTTGGAACATCAGTGGCAACCGGTTGCCAATCTGCCGCTTGTACTCCAAGACTCGTTAATAATAATGCAGTTAATAAAATAAATCTCTTTTTCATAATCTAACCCACCTTTAGTTAAGGACATTATAGTTTAAAATTTCAAATAATGCAATCCGGCTAAATGATTGAATTTTTATATTAAGTAATTGTTACAAGATTGTAAAAATATTTGTTTTTTTTATACATATAAAATACAATAAAAGTGGAGAAATTTTTTGAGGGATAAAAAGTAATGATATTAGAACAAGAGTTAGAGGGAAAAACTTTATCTCCGCAAGAGGTTAGAAGTATACTCAGAACAGATAATAAAGAAATAATTGAATTATGTAAAAAAGCTTCAATTTTGCCAAGGAAAAATAGTAAAGGTCATACATATTTTTCTTATGAAGAAGTAAAAAATTTACGTAAAGTTCAAGCTATGAAAGGAGCATCAATGCCCCCTGTAAAATCTGAAAACAGACAACCTTCTGCTATTATGAATATTTTAAATTCATTAAAAGATTTAGAAAACAAATTGAGCAATAAAATTTCTAAAGTTATTGACGAAAAACTTGAAGGAATGGATGAAGTTGTAGTTGAATTGATTCGTTGCAAAACGGATAATGAAACTTTAAGACAAAAAATTATTGACCTTAATAAAGAAATTTATCAACTAAAAAATGATTTAAACTCATATAAACCGGTAGGTTTAGGTTTTTATAAGAAAAAAGAAAAACAGACATGGGATTAGTTTAGTCGTTCTGATGTGTTTTATGGGATTTTTTGCTCTGTTTAGAATGGCAGGTTAAAGCCAAAGATTGTAGTTTGGGTTAAAACCAACAAGATAAAAAAGGGATATAAATAATGGCAGTAAAAGAAAAAGAAATGGAAACAGTTTCTCCATCTGAAGAAAGAAATAAAGCATTAAAGCTTGCAATTGAAAAAATTGAAAAAGATTTTGGTAAAGGTTCTATAATGAAACTCGGTGATAAGGCAACTGTTAATGTTGATGCAATTCCAACAGGCGCATTAGCACTTGATGTTGCATTAGGAATTGGAGGTGTTCCCAGAGGTCGTATAATAGAAATTTATGGACCGGAGAGTTCAGGTAAGACAACTCTTGCACAACATATCGTTGCGGAATGCCAAAAAAGAGGCGGTATTGCTGCTTATGTTGATGCAGAACATGCTCTTGATCCTGAATATGCAAGGAATTTGGGTGTACAAATTGATGACTTGTTGATTTCTCAACCTGATACGGGTGAACAGGCTCTTGATATTACAGAAGAATTAGTTCGTTCAGGAGCTGTTGATATAGTTGTTGTTGACTCTGTTGCCGCATTGGTTCCAAAAGCAGAAATTGAGGGTTCAATGGAAGATCAACAAATGGGGCTTCAAGCTCGTTTGATGAGTAAAGCTTTAAGAAAATTGACAGGTATTATTGGTAAAACTAATACCACAGTTATTTTTATTAACCAACTGCGTATGAAAATTGGTGTTATGTACGGAAATCCTGAAACAACAACGGGTGGTAATGCTCTTAAATATTATGCATCTGTTCGTATGGAAATTAAACGTACAGAAGGCTTAAAGGGTGATGAAGGAGATGTAGGAAACCATGTAAGAGTCAGAGTTGTAAAAAATAAAGTTGCACCTCCATTTAGAACCGCAGAATTTGATATTATTTTTGGTAAAGGAATTTGCAAAATCGGTAACATTCTTGATGTTGCAGTAAACCTTGACATTGTTAAAAAAGCCGGTTCTTGGTTTAGCTTTAATGATGAAAAATTAGGTCAAGGACGTGATAAAGCAAAAGAATTTTTGGCTGAAAATTCGGATATTCTTTCTCAGGTTGAAACACTTGTAAGGGAAAAATTAGCTGCAAATTAACAAATTATTACAATTTGTAAACGGCACAAACTCAATTATATTAATAAATTTAAGAAGAAACATGTTTTTGTTATAATTTTAGTGGCAAATAAAAACATGTTTCTTCTTTATATACATGCAAAGTGTAGAAAGTTCGGAGGTAAATTAAATTAATATGAACGTACAAGCTATTAACGGAATTTCTTCAACTCCTCAATTTGAAGGTAAATTGGAGAAAAAAGCAAATAACCAATCATCTCAAAGCTATCCTCAAATGAGTGCCCCAATGTCAAAAGATGCAGCAAAAGCTATTGAAAACTCAGCAATGATAAGCTTTGGACAAAGAAAACGTCATCCTATCAGAAATGCGATTATTGCCGGTGGTATTGGTGCAATGACATTAGGAACAATGACATCTTGTGAAAAGGATTTAATATCAACTGAATCAGAAGCATGGTCTGATACACATAGTGACGCTTGGGCTTGGGCTTGTGGCGGAAAAGACGGAAAACCTATTATCGTAAGGGATACAATTAGAATTCATGATACTGATACAATAACAAAAACAGTTTATGAACCGGTTTATATAAAAGAATATCCTTGGCATATAGCTGATTCTTTGATTGCACAAGGTTTAAATGTTGGTTGTGAATTAGATGGACCTGTTCCATCAAGTAATCAAAACCATGTAGTATTTATTGGTTCTGTAGCATATAACGAATATGATTATAAATTGTATGAAACAAAATTAGATAGTATTGGCACTAATGCTGAAACACTATCTTTGATAACAAAAGTTTCTGATATGTATGATGATCCTAAAGATCCTAAAGTTTCATACATTAGGACAGAAATTGTAGATGTTCCGGGACGAGGCATCAAATTTACAAGATTTTTGATACCTGAAAATCAAGTAACTGATTATGATAAGTTAAAATTCCCGAAATCATCTGATCCAAGATTCCAATATACAGATTATGAAATAAGAACAAATAACAGAGATGGTAGACGTAATTCTGCAAGAATCTATGACAGAATGGATAATTTACCAAACGGCAGAGAAGCAGAATATCTAAGAGGTCAGGAATTAGGTCAATTCTTGTTTGGTTCTGTAGTTTACGATCCAAATGGTAATCCATATATTGGAGATGATGGAAAACCGGAAAAAGCATATTATGATTTTTCAGGTGGTAAAATGGTTTCATCCGAAGTTGAAAGAGTAAAAATTTCAAACAACGGTGGTTCTACATATTATTGGTAATATAGATAACCAAAGAATTTCTACACAAACAACCTCTTGTACAAAGAGGTTGTTTTATTTATAATTTCTGTATGCAAACATTAGCGCAATTTATACAGAAAAAACGAGATAATTTAGGACTATCACCAAAAGGCTTGGCGATGGTTACAAATTTGCCTTTAGAACAAATTGAAGATATCGAATCAGGTAAGGAATTGTTTTTGTCTGTTACTGTTCGTCAGAATTTGGCGAAAGTTTTAAAATGTTCTCCTGAAGAAATAAAAAAACTAGAAAAAGATTTTGATAATCATATTGTTTCTGATCAGGTTATTGAAAGTTTGAAAGAGTTGATATTAAACGAAGCTGGCGGATTAAAGTGTCCTGTTTGCGGTGCACTATTGGTAACAAGGATTCAAAAGCTTTATGATTTGGAAGACAATTTAATGTTGCATCCAAAAGCTCATTGTACAAAGTGTTCTTTTCAAATTCACTCTTGAAAAAATTTAAAAGTAAGTTATAATACATAATACAGTACATTTACAAATACCATGGGGACGTTTTGGAAAGCGTCAGCCGGTGTGCCGGTGTCAGCTTGCGAGAGCAAGATGAGCAGGGCACACTACGAAAGCGACGTAAGAGTTTATATAATAAACTCAACAGGAGCAACGTCCCCAACAATAATATCCATGGGGACGTTTTGGATTTGACAGGATGTTCGGTGGAAATAGATTGCGAGTCCGAGAGCTGTTCTCGGTTATCAACGGGCAAAACAAATTAAATGCTAACAAAGATAACGTAATCGTTGGTCGTTTCGGCGCAGATAGAGTAGCTGCATTAGCTGCTTAGTCCGATTACTCAATAGCTACTCATAGAGCCCAGCTTGCCGGTTTTATGGGTCCATTATGCAAGCGGCAGTACGTTGATAACGGTAGGCGTATCAAGATTAGCCGTTAAAGGTTAGTGTTTCCTTAAAAAGCACTTTGGGCTTTAGTATAGGTTTTGATATTCCCTAAAAGCTTGAGCGAATTAATATCTACACTCGTAGAGGTTTATTGACATCCATTTTGGACAGGGGTTCGACTCCCCTCGTCTCCACCAATAAACAGGACAGGTTTACTTTGTCCTGCTTATTGGTATGATGAGTATGGCGGAGAACACAAATTTTGGGGTTCGGCGATCTGTGAGCGGAATGCGGAGCCTTGAAGGCTTGAAAAATATATTTTATTCAAGACTTCAAGTTTAGTCACGTTTAACGCGAACAGGTCAAGACGACTTCCCTCGTTTCCATCATTTAGCCCTAAATTAAAGAGTTTAACTCTCTAAATAAAATTTCCACAATAATGAGGTCATATAAAAACTTAACTGAAACTGAGAATGATTTTATTACATTTTTTGTATGCGATTTTGTATGTCTAAAATAAATTTAAGCTTTAGTAAATTCATTTTTTTTATTTTCTACTTCTTTTGAAATTAAAATATTCATAATTTTAAGAATTGAATATAATGAATTAAAAAATAGTAAAATAAAAAAATATGTAAAAAAATATAAGGAATATTTTATTAATGTAATTATCAAATTGTTATTAATAATATTTAATAATTTACTATAATCAAAAGATATAAAAAGCAACAATATAATATCAGTAATTGAAAACATAATTGATGCGGATATAATTTTTAAACATTTATCTATTACATCTACTTTTAGTTCTTGTAAATTTTTCTGAGATGTGATATCTATATTCGAATTTATGTCTTTTAACATGTCTATAAGTAATAATATAAGATTAAATAACAATGCTGTAAAAATAGAAAATGAAGCAATGAGTGTATTAACAAATTTTTCTGGAATATTTGTTAAAAAATATGTTAATAATAAAGAAAAAACAATAAAACAAACCAATAAAATTTTTGGTTTTTCTTTTAAATTATAATACTCTTTAAATACAGATATAAACATAATATTACCCATTATTTAACAATGAATTTAAATATTCAATAGCCAACTTATTAATAACATTATAATTAGGATGCATATTAACATCATCTAATTCTGAAGATATATCATAAATGGCATTTATCTCATCCGGTTGGTCTAGGCGAACATTTTTTTGTTTACCATTTATATCAAATGTTGCAGTAATCTCTGTAGGAATAAATTCTCGTATCCCAACTATATTACTAAATGTATCAAGATTTGCACTACCATTTGCTATTTTTGATAATAATCTTTGAAATAGATTCAAATCTCTATTTTTTCGACTCTTTATTGTAAATTCATAAGTCGCTAATTCTTCGATATCTTTATTATCGTTTGCATATCGTTCTTCTATACTGTTACCTGGAGAAGTATGACTTGAAAGGGTAATTTTCTTAACACTACCCTCTCTTAGATACATATCTAATAATCTTTTTTGTGGTAACGGATCAATTTCTATTGTAAAATCATGAAATTTAGAATTAAAATTTTGTCTAATTAGGCTACTTAACACCTGTTTTACAGAAATTCGCCTGAATCTTTCTAATATCAAAATTCCTAAAGTTCTGGCAGGTAAATAAAATAAATAATATAAAGGAATACATTCCGAATCTTCAGCTTGTTTATTATATTTTACTTGATTTATGTTATTTATGTTTCTAATTTCTGCAGGAATTCCCCCTTCTCCAGAAATAAGTTGTCCGGAAATTCTTCTATTAGAAGAATCTGTGTTTATAGATAAAACGGTAAATGCTTTTATACTATCAGGATTTGTATAATAATTGCCATTAGACCATTGAGATAAAAAGTTTTGTATGAAATTCATCATATCAATACCATTAACATCGTCTAAATTTACAAAATTATTATTTGAGTTTCTTTCTTTAATTCTAAAGGCATATGCCATTAACCCAATAGCCATATTTATCTCCTTTTTTTTTATTATAAATAAAAATTGCTCAAATGCTTATATAATATAGACAAATGGCTAATATTTAAATTAATAAAACTTTATATATGATTTGCAAATATAAATATATCTTTATTTTTTTAATTAAATTTATATGATTTCCAATAAAATATAGAGTATGAAAAACGATAATATAAGTTATTTGTTTGTTATTGACTATTTTATTGTATAATAATAAAGTATGAAAGATTTTATTAAAAACTTTATTATATTAGTATTATTTATATTATTTAGTGGTTGTATTAGTATTATTTTCCAAAAAAACCCAGATTTTGATTTTTTTGCATATCATTATTATAATGGTTGGGCTTTTTGGAATGATAGAATTAGTACAGATATAATGCCGACTTTTGAAAGAACTTATTTTAACCCTTTATTAGACGGATTAAATTATTTAGTGATAACAAATTTTAGCAAATATCCACTTTTATTTTATTTTATATCAGGACTAAAATATGGGGTATTTTTATTTTTGAGTTATTTATACTTAAATTTAATTAGTGGAATAAAGAATATAAATAAAATTTTTGTAACTATATTATATATATTGCTTATTATTTTTTCACCAATACTTATACATAATATTGGTTGTGATTGCAATGATATACAGGTAAATAATATAATATTAATTAGCTTTTATATATTTATTAGAAATATATTTAAAGAATATTCTTTTAAGCAACAATTTTTATTATTTTTATCATCATTGTTAATTGGAGTAGCCATTGGGCTAAAATATACGGCTTTTATATATATTCTTTCTTTTCTGGCATGTTATATTTTAAATTATAAAAAGCTTGAAAAGCCATTAAAAACTCTATTTTTATTTTTTATTGGTATATTATTAGGATTTATTATTACTGATGGTTTTTGGATATATAAAATTTATAAATATTTTCATAATCCCGTATTTCCTTATCTTAATAATATATTTAATTCACCTTATGGAGTAAATAATTCAGTTTTAGTTGATGATTTTGAACATATAAGACCCAATAATATAATTAGTTTTGTATTTGCACCACTTATGAATACTTTAAGAGGAAATGTCGGATTTGAACCAGGATATTTTGATTTAAAAATACCATTGGTATTTTGTTTTATTTTATACTATATATTTTTAAAAATTAAAAAGCTAAATTTAGAAATTATAGAACAAGCTGTAAATCTAAATATTTTAGATACCTGTTTAGTATTTATTATTTCATCATACTATATTAATTTATTTGTTTTTGGTCAATACAGATATATATTAGCATTATTACCGATAATTTGTTTATTTTTTATAATAATAATATATTTATATTCATATTTTGCTAAAGAGCAACCAATAAATAATAATATAATTTTTCTTATAATAATATTATGTGTTGTTAAATATTTTTTAAATGTAGCACATTTAGGGTTTTTAGAAGACTTTGCTTATATTCTTCTTATTTATTCATTAGGAATTTTTATTTATATTTGCCATTTAAAAAATCTTAATTCAACACAAAAATCTTATTATACAACAGCCTTAATTATCATTGTACTAGTTATATCAACTACTAATATTTCAGGTTATTCAAGCGGAGGGAATTATTGGGGCAATATTCCTTTAGTAAAAGTTGAAGACAAAAAGTTTGACGATAATTCTGTTATCTTGTGCGGTTCGTTAACATCATGTTTTATTGCACCTACACAAAACAGTAAAGCAAAATACGTTGCTTATGGTTTACAAAATGAATATTATAACATTATAAAAAATAAGAGAAGAGTTAAAGCAAGAATACAGTATAATAGTCCATATTTAATTAGTAAGACTGAAGAAATTTTTAAAAACAATGAAAATATTTATTTCATATTTGCTATACAAGATACAGGAAAAGAAAAAAACATCGGTAAAGCTATAAAAAAAGAAAAAAATTTAAAAAATAATAGAATAGAAATAAATGATATTTTTGATTATGATAAAAATAAAGAAAATAATCAAATTGTACAAAATAAGGATTTAATTAATTTGTCAATTTTGGATATATATGAAAAATCACTTCAAGATTATTCCGGCAAAAAAGTAGATTTTTCTCATGATTGTGATATTTTATATTACAAAATAGCAAACTTGACAAATTTTATGAATTATTATGTCATATGTAAAATAAAATAATGAGAAAAATAAAAATAAATTAATATTTCTCAATTATTTACACATGCTTATTTTTGTTTATGGTAATCATGATACAAGGAGATTTTTATGGCAGTAAAAGATAAAGAAAATAATATTGGATTGATGCCACAAAATATTGAAGCGGAAGAAGCTGTTCTTGGTGCAATTCTTGTTAATCCTAATGTCATTACCAAAGTTGTTGAAACAATTAAACCGGAAAGCTTTTACAAACCCGCACACAGATTTATATACGAAGCTATGTTGCAATTATTTAATTCTAACGAAAGAATTGACATAGTTTCTGTATCAGATGTCTTAAATTATAATTCAAAGCTTGAGACAATTGGCGGACGTGCATTTGTTAATGATTTATGCTACAAGACAATTACAACATCTAATGTTGAATATTATGCAAAAATTATTCAGGAAAAAGCCATAAAAAGAGCCTTAATTAATGCCGGTTCAGAAATAGTATCTTTTGGATACGATGTGAATCCTATTGACCAATCTCTGGATAGTGCTGAAAAATTGATATTTGACATAGCTTCTAAAAAAGCAACTTCAGATTTAACTCATGTTAAAGATCTTGTTTTAAATACATATGAAAAAATTGAGTATCGTTTTGAACACAAAGATGAATTATCAGGCACTCCAACAGGTTTTTATGAGCTTGATGCAATTATGAACGGGCTTCAAAAATCTGATTTGTTAATATTGGCGGCACGTCCTGCTATGGGAAAAACTGCTTTAGCTCTTAATATTGCACAAAATGTTGCACTCAGAGCCAAAACTCCTGTTGCTATATTTTCTCTTGAAATGTCAAAAGATCAACTTATGCAACGTATGTTGTGCTCAGAAGCAGAAATTGATTCTCAAAGGGTAAAAACAGGTAATATGCAATCAAAAGATTGGGAAAAATTGGCTTCTGCTATGAATTCTTTTGCGCAAGCTCCAATATATATTGACGATACGTCAGGAAGCACAATTACCGACATTCGTGCAAAGTGCCGCAGACTTAAAATGGAAGAAAAAGATTTGGGCTTAATATTAATTGACTATCTTCAGTTAATGGAAAGTTCAAGCAGAGAAGATCGTATGCAACAAATTTCTGCAATTTCAAGAGGTTTGAAAATTCTCGCTAAGGAACTTGATGTGCCTGTACTAGCTCTGTCTCAGTTATCCCGTGCGGTAGAATCTCGTACAGATAAACGTCCGATGTTATCTGACTTGAGAGAATCCGGTTCAATTGAACAAGACGCGGATATAGTTATGTTTATTTATCGTGATGAATATTATAAAAAAACTGATGAAGATGAAGAAGAAATTGCGTCCAAAGCAGCTTCTAAAGGTGAATCCGAAATTATAATAGCAAAACACAGAAACGGTTCAGTAGGTACAGTTAAACTTCTGTTCCAAGGCAATATTACAAAGTTCAAAAATCCTATAAAAACAGATGTATTTTAAATAATTTATTTAATATAAATGCCGCTTCCAAAATTGAAAGCGGCATTTGAATAGTTATTTAATTTCTAATTTTTTATGTTTATCTTTATCTACATATTTTTTAGCTGCATGAATTTTTAGAATGCCATGTTCAAGTTTTGCATCTGTTTTTTCAACATCAATTTCTGCAGGAAAATAAACTGTTCTTGAAAATTCACCATATCTAAATTCTGATTTTTTGTAAGAATGTTCATCTTCAGATGTTTCTTCTTCTTTTTTTGCATTAATTGTGATGTAATTTGAATCAATATCTATGTCCATATCTTCTTTTTTTACACCGGGAATTTCTACTTTCACTTCATAATCTTTTCCCTTATCGGAAATTTCTACAGGCATTGAGAATTTATCTTCTTTTTCCCAATAGGCAGCCTCAGGAAAATAGCTGTCGAAATGTCTGTTTAATAAAGAACTGATTTCATCATTTACGGTTCTAATAAAATTGTCAGGAGTTTTTCTTACTAAAAATTTCATATGATCACATCCTTTCTTTAACATTTCTCTCAACATTTATATTATTTACCTTTTTTTATAAAAGTTTGGATTTTTTAACCAAAAATTAACAATTTTTTTAATGTGGTATTTATGTCTTATTACTTTTGTTGCCAACTGCAATTTGATATGTTACAATTCTTACTAAGGAGAGCTTATGAATATTATATTAAAAGTTGTTACTGATATACCTATTTTGATAGTTATAGTGACATTTATTGTTTCTATAATTTATTGTATTAAGAGTTATATATATACAAATAAAAATTTAAAAATTTTTCTTGGCTTTATTTCTAATTTTAAGAAGAATGATTTAAATTTCAGATTCAAAGAAATTGATGAATGGATGTGTGCAAATCCTTATGTCGCAGCTATTTGGCTGGAATTTAAAAACACATTGGTATTTTCTGAATCTGTTGCTCTAAAGGGTAAAGATAACAGTGTTACTTACAAAGAAGTTTCGTCTACTGTTCAAAATATTCAGACAACAATTGATCCTCTTTATTTCTTTAATGAAGAAACACTTGTAACATCAAAGTTTAATAATAAATTTATTCAAACAATACCAACAATTCTTACAGGTTTTGGTCCGTTATTTACTTTCTTAAATATTGCAATTGCATTTGGTAAAATGGATTTTTCAACTCAAGAAAAAACTATTTCATCAGTATCAGGATTGATGTCATCAATGCAGACTGCTGCATTGGTATCAGTTATTGCGGTTGGTTCTTCTTTGATATACTTGATGGTAGAAAGATTATCATATCAGGCGCTATGTAACATACCTCTTGCAAAATGTAAAAATTTTGTTAGCCAATTATTCGATAATATTTCATCTGAAAAATTTTTACTTGAATTGTTGAAAGAAACAAAAATTCAAAATAATTCTATTTCAAATGTTATTACAGCAATGCCTGAGCATTTTAAAATTGCAATGAACTCCGGTATTGCAAGTAATTTGGTTCCATATTTAGAAAATCTTATTTTCGGTATAAATCAGATGAACAAAAATATTAAAGAAATAGCAAAAAACAGCAAATCCGATGATGTAGATGATTTGTTTTAGAGGATAAAATGGCAATTAAGGGTATAAAAGCAAAAGCTGCTGAAAGTGATAATAACATATTTTGGACGACAATGTCGGACTTGATGCTCGGTCTTGCGATTATTTTTATTACACTTTTTGTATTTGCTATGACAGGTTTTACTCAGCAAAAGATAGATCAAACCAAACGGCAAATGGAAATTAGTGAAGAAATTATTGAAAATTTGAAAAAGGTTGATATAGATGCTGAAGTAGACAAAATGACCGGTGATATAAAGATCTCAGATCTTGATTTATTTGAAGTTGGCAGTTACAAATTATCATCCAGAGGTAAAGCTTTTTTAGATAAGTTTGCACCAATTTATATTAATACAATATTTTCAAAAAAAGATTATGCGGATAATATTGAAAATATTACTATACAAGGGCATACGGATAGTCAAATGTATTCTGGACTAAAGAGCCATGATGAACAGTATTTGAAAAATATGACCCTTAGTTTAGAAAGGGCAAATTCTGTTGCAAATTATATTTTTACAACCAACTACAATAAAAATTACAACACACAATTAAAGAAAAAAATTGTGGTTGAAGGAAAAAGTTTTTCAGAACCTGTTTTGGTTAATGGAAAAGAAGATTTTGCAAAAAGCAGACGTGTAGAAATCAGATTAAAATCAAAGACCTTTGACCTGACAGAAACACTATTATCAAAAGGTAGTAATTAATATGATTAATGAAGATTTAATTTTAGAAACCATTAATATGATAAAATTGTACAATCTTGATATACGTACCGTTACTCTTGCTTTGAGTTTGAGAGATTGTATTGATAGCGATGTTAATGTTGTATGTCAGAACATTTATAATAAAATAACTAAATATGCAAAAAATTTAGTTGAATATGCAAATGAATTTGAAAATGATTATTCAATACCAATTGTCAACAAAAGGATAGCAGTTACACCAATATCATTAATTGGTGAAGCTTGTAAGAACCCTGACTATGTAAAAATTGCAAAAATATTGGATAAGGCTGCAAAAGATGTTGGGGTAAATTTTATAGGTGGATTTTCTGCTTTGGTTGAAAAAGGATGCACAAAAGGTGATAATTTATTAATTGAAAGTATACCAGAAGCCTTAGCTCAAACAGAGCGTGTTTGTGCATCTGTTAATGTTGCATCCTCAAAAGCTGGTATAAATATGGATGCTGTTTTAAAAATGGCAGACATAATTAAAAAATCTGCAGAATTAACAAAAGATAAAGATGGTATTGGAGCTGCAAAACTTGTAGTCTTTTGTAATACCCCTGGGGATAATCCATTTATGGCAGGTGCTTTTTGTGGTATTGGAGAGCCTGAATGTGCATTAAATGTGGGTGTTTCAGGTCCGGGAGTTGTTAGAGCTGCAGTTGAATCATTGGATAAAAACGCAGATTTAAGTACACTTGCTAATAAAATTAAACAAATTGCTTATAAAATTACAACAACAGGTGAATTGGTTGGAAGAAAGTTGGCCAAAAAGTTGGGTATTCCTTTTGGGGTAATAGATTTATCTTTGGCACCAACCCCTGCAGTTGGTGATAGTGTTGCCGGTATTTTTCAGGCGATGGGCTTAGAGCATGCCGGTGCTCATGGCACTACTGCAGCATTAGCAATGCTAAATGATGCAGTTAAAAAAGGTGGAATAATGGCGAGTTCTCATGTTGGAGGCTTATCAGGAGCTTTTATTCCCGTATCTGAAGATGCAGGCATGATTGAAGCTGCATCCAAAGGTTATCTAAGTTTTGATAAATTGGAAGCAATGACATCAGTATGTTCCGTGGGGTTAGATATGATTGCAATCCCAGGAAATACACCAGCAGACACTATAGCAGGTATAATATCTGATGAAATGGCAATTGGTATGATAAATAAAAAAACTACTGCAGTTAGAATTATACCGGTTGTGGGAAAGAATATAGGAGAAGAAGTTTTCTACGGAGGACTTTTGGGTAAAGCTCCAATAATGAATGTTAATACATTATCTTCATCGGGGTTTGTAAAACGCGGTGGACGAATACCTGCCCCGATACATAGTTTAAATAATTAGTATGTAAGAGATTATAAGGAATATAGTTTATGGCTGAGTCAATAAAACCTTTTGAAAACAGTTTAAGAGATTATTTAATTAATGCACAAGCAGATTCTTATAATAGTGTACAAAAAATCCAATATCGCTACAATAATTTGAAAGTTTATATGGATCCTAAAAAATTGAGGACTCCACATTTTACTGTTTCCTTGGGAATTTCAGAAGCTACTTTTGGTATTGAGCCTGTTGATGTTTTGAACGGAAGCTTATCAGGTGATACAAGATATGTATATATGTGGGCATCTAGAGCAAATATTAATGGTGAATTGAAGAAACACTGGGCATTTATGACGCAACAAAGTTCAAGTTCAAGTATTGGCGGTCTTAATGACGAAGAAAAGAAAAGACTTATGCCACAAACTTCTAAAACAGCAGAAGAACGTAAACGTCAAGAAGCCCTTGAACAAATTGAATTTGCAGAACATACTACGGGTGCAGGTTCTAAGAAATTTAGAACTGTAAAAGATGCTTTAAAACGTGATAACAGAAATATGATGCGTCCTGAAGAAGAAATTGAAGAAGAATAGAGATTTATTTTTCTATCATAGATTTAGA
>CAMPBE010000024.1 GCA_946636615.1 uncultured bacterium
ATGTGATAGCAGATGCCAACATTTCAGGTAACAATGTAAACCTCTCAAGCGGAACTTTAACCCTGAATAACGGCACATTTAACAGTATCAACAGCTTCACTGCCTCTGGCGGACATTTGAACACTCAGAACAACACCCTTTCAGATACAATTCTTGGCACAACAACACTAAATTCAGCCATGAATTGGTCATTAGATGTCGGCTCAGGTTTAGCAGATAAGATTTTATCAAACAATACATTATCATCAGGCACAATAACAATAAACGGTATAACATACACATCAGCTCCAAAGTATGGTGCTGTCAAAGTTACTGACTCAAGCTTGAAAGATGTAATTACACTTGGTGTAAATTCCTACAGTCAAGATGGTATAAATTACAAAATAGGTTATATAACAGATTCAGAAGGCGGTTACCTCAACTATACCTTCGGCAACCTTTATACAGCCGTACACGATTCAAATGCAGAAAGAACTTATACACTAGATGCAGATGAACCTGCTTTATCTGATCCTTTAACAGGATATGGAACAATGACAGGTGACCAATTAACCATCGAAGGAAACGGCTTCTCAATACTAGGCGGAAATAAAGGTGGAATCACTGTTGGAAATGGTCAAACATTAAATATAACTGATCTGGTTTCAGCAAGCGGATTTGATGGAGATTTTATTAACAATTCCGGAGAATTGAATATAACATCTAATGAACATTCAACAAGCATTTCTAACGGAATAAAAAATACATCTTCATTAAATGTAAAATCCGTAGAAGGCAAATCAATCACCTTTGGCGGAACGATTACGGATGCTGTAACTCCAACGGGTATTTTGAACATTGGCGAAGCATCTTCTGCTTACACAGGCTCAGTAAACTTCAATAACACCGTTACTCAAAAAGCATTGAATATAAATTCAGGTATAGTAAATGTCGGTGCCGGTAATCTTAAGATTACTGATGCTATCCAAAATAAAGCTGAATTAAATCTATCTGCTGGAACTTTGACCTCTGCAATAGAAGGTATTGGTACAACGAATATTAAAGAAGATGTTACTGCGAATGCCAACATTGAACAAAATGTATTAGCTATTAACGGAACAAAACAATTAACTATAAATTTGGGAAAAACAGTTACTACAAATCAAACATTCACAAACTTAGGTTCAGTGTTGAATAACGGAAACCTTGTTGTTAAAGGTACAAATAATCTCGGTGCAATTTCAGGTGATGGTGTACTTAAACTTGCAGGTACAGAACTTACTATCGACAAGCAAATTTCAGGCAATACATTGAGCTTTGATAACGGAACTACAAAACTCGCTTCAACAGGTTCTTTAAATTCGATTGCAGGAATTGCGGCTAAAGGCGGATCTTTCAATACTCAAAATAATCAAACAGATACATTGAATCTTGGAGATACAAATTTATCTTCAGATTTGAAATGGTATATTGATGCAGATTTGAATAATTATATTGATGAATCTCAATCAATTGCAAAAGCTGATTATATTGAAGCGAATAATGTTACAGGTTCAGGATATGTCGTTATTGATGGTATTAAACTGTTGTCTGACGGTACAACAAAATATGTTTATACTAAAGTTGTTAACAATGTTCTCAAAAATCAGACAAAACTTTCTCATGATGACTTTACAGTTAACAAAATTTCGTCTCCGACATCTTCTTATCTTGTTACATATGAAGCAAAAGATGATGGCGGTTGGTTAACATTTAATGATTCATTAACTAACAATTTAGTCATTGCGGCTCGTACTGCGGGTGATGATGTAATTTGGAGTATGAGTGCTGATGAAAATATTACAGATGATTTAGCAATAATACCTGATTTAACAACTCATGCCATAGGTAATCAAGTTGGCACTCAATATACAATTAACGGTAACGGATATTCAGTCAATGGTGATTCTAATGGTGGAATTACTGTTGGCAGCGGAAAGATATTAAACATAAATAATATAAACGGTTCAAATGCTTCATCTACAGCTTCTGAAAAAGGTTGGTACGGATTTACGGGAGTTAATGGCGGCGTTATTAACAATAATGGTGATGTAAATATTACAAACAGTAACTTTACCGGAAATACAGTATCAACAAACGGTGGTGCTGTATATAATGCTCGCAATATTATATTTAACGGAACTAACCTGTTTAAAGAAAATAAAGCAAATAGTGCATACAACGATATTTATAATAGCGGAACAATTACTGTTAAAACAGGAACTACAACTCTTAATGGTGGAGTTTCAGGCTCAAACGGTTTAATTAATATTGAAAGCGGTGCTGTTTTAAATACAGGTAATATAATTTCAGGCAATACTGTTAACTTGAAAGGTGGCACTTTAAATCTGGTAAATTATACAAAAGACGGCGAAGCTGATGTTACATCAACCGGTAATTTGGATTTAGTAGGATTGAGTGTAAATAATGCGGGTACAAGCATTTTAAATGCTAAGAATGATTTAATTCAGGATAATATAAATCTTGGCAACGTTACACTCAATAAAGATTTGCAATTAAAAATTGATGCTGATTTTACGGATCAAACTGCAGATGTTATTAACGGTACTTACAATGCAACAGATATTGGGGATAACAGAATTGTAATTTCTGAAATCAATATTATTAAAGATGCAGGTGGTATAATTCAGGATACTATTTCTTGGACAACAATGCCGGGTGGTATAAAAATTGCAGGCTCAGGTATTATGAATGCAATAATATTGGCAAGTGATGCTTCTATAAATTCTGATGATTTTGCAATTAATGGAACATCTCCAAATACAAAAAATTATTTGCTGTCATATAATATTAATACAACAGCAAATCAAGGTGAATTAAAATTTGAGTTTGGTAATATAAATTCTGCTATTTCAAATACTTCATCTCAAAAAACTTATAACATGAATCAGGATGAAACGGGAGTTTCTCTTGGTATATTGAGTGGTGATTCTTTATCAATTGTTGGCAACGGTAACAAAATTGTTGGTGACGGCACATCTACAGGAATAACCGTCAACGGAAATACCTTGAGTGTAAGCGGTGTAAGTTCATACGAAGGCTTTGGCACAGCTATAACAAATAACGGTGGCGAAGTAAATCTGACAAATGTAGCATTTGCAAATAATACAACAGATATATCTAATAATAATTCAACAAGTACCCCAAGTACAGAAGGCAAATTGAATTTAAACGGTACAAATACAATAAATAAAGTATCCGGCAATGGAACAATAAATGTTCAATCAGGAAAAACGACAGTAAATACAAGCCTTGCTCAAAATTCGTTAACAATAAATCAAGACGGCGAATATGAAAATAAAGGTACAACCGTAGTAAATAATTTAACAACCGATAAAAAGACAACCGGTTCTCAAGAAGGAAAATTAACAATAAGTTCCGGCAGTGTCACAGTAAATAGCCAATTAACAAATAATGGTACAATTTCAAATGGCGGAACATTAAATATTTCAGGCGGTAATGATTCAACCAACAACGGTACAATCAGCGGTAACGGTACATTAAATAATACAAGCGGTAAATTAACCAATACCGGATCAATAGCACAAAATAAAGTTGAAAATAATGGTGGAACAATCTTGAATAGTGGCGCAGGTTCAATCACAGCCGAAACAATAACTAATACATCAGGCACAATAGAGACATCTGCAGATAAATTGATAGCTACTAATGCAGATAAATTAATAACCAATAACGGAACATTGAGATTGACGGGCGGAACAAATTCTAACAATATTTCAGGTGATAGTGGTACTACATACTTCTCAGGAACATCTGTAAATAATGGTGTAATTTCTCAAAATGTTGTCAATAGCGGAACTTTGGAAAATAACGCAGCAATAAATGCGAATATTTCAAATTCAGGTTCTGTAACAAATAATGCAGCGATATCAGGTACAGTGTTGAATGACGGTGGATCTTCAGTTGCAGAATTTACAACAAATGCTAATCTGTTAGGCGGTACGGTAACAAATAATAATAGCGGTAAAATTATATTAACCGGCGGTACAACAGGTTCCACTCCGGACAGAACAAATCCTGTTGCAATTACGGGTGACGGAACAGGCATTTTGAGTGTTAATACATCATCAGATGTTACTATCGCTTCATCAATTAACAATAATACTTTGAGCTTAGATAACGGTAATGCAAAAATCAGCAATCCTTCTTCTGTAAATATTGTTGGTGTAATTGCAAATGGTGGTGTGCTGGATTTGAGTCAAAATGGCTCTAATAATGATGTATTTAATCTTGGTGATACTCTAACTTTGAATACTGATATGAAAGTAAAAGTTGATTCTGATCTTTCAACTCCTGTTTCAGGTTTGATAAAGACTTCTGATAAACTTGTTATAAATAATGGTGCTACTATCACTGAAAATAATCATAAAATATTAATAGATACAATTAATATTGTTGCAGATTCTGTTGATCAAATTCCTGTTTATACTCAGGTTACAGATAGCAACTTAGCAGGAATAGTTGATTTGGGCTCAAATGTTCAAGGTCATTCTATACAAGGAGATCAAGATAGCTTTTTAGTTACTTATGTAAACGACGGTGATGGCGGTGCGGTAACAAGTGGAATTGGTTACTTGAAATACGAACATTCATCACTTGCAGTTGCCGTAGCATCAGCTACAAAATCTAAAGTTTACACAATGGGTAAAGATGAAGATCCTGCAGGTAATTTAGGAACATTGAACGGTAATTCTTTATCTGTTATAGGCAACGGCCACAAAATCGTTGGCAGTGGCACATCAACAGGAATAACAATCAACGGAAATACTCTGAGCTTAAGCGGTGTAAGTTCATACGAAGGCTTTGGCACAGCTATAACAAATAACGGTGGCGAAGTAAATCTGACAAATGTAGCATTTGCAAATAATACAACAGATATATCTAATAATAATTCAACAAGTACCCCAAGTACAGAAGGCAAATTGAATTTAAACGGTACAAATACAATAAATAAAGTATCCGGCAATGGAACAATAAATGTTCAATCAGGAAAAACGACAGTAAATACAAGCCTTGCTCAAAATTCGTTAACAATAAATCAAGACGGCGAATATGAAAATAAAGGTACAACCGTAGTAAATAATTTAACAACCGATAAAAAGACAACCGGTTCTCAAGAAGGAAAATTAACAATAAGTTCCGGCAGTGTCACAGTAAATAGCCAATTAACAAATAATGGTACAATTTCAAATGGCGGAACATTAAATATTTCAGGCGGTAATGATTCAACCAACAACGGTACAATCAGCGGTAACGGTACATTAAATAATACAAGCGGTAAATTAACCAATACCGGATCAATAGCACAAAATAAAGTTGAAAATAATGGTGGAACAATCTTGAATAGTGGCGCAGGTTCAATCACAGCCGAAACAATAACTAATACATCAGGCACAATAGAGACATCTGCAGATAAATTGATAGCTACTAATGCAGATAAATTAATAACCAATAACGGAACATTAAGATTAACAGGCGGAACAAATTCTAACAATATTTCAGGTGCCGGTGAAACTGTAACTAGTGGTACTGTAATTAATAATAATGGTATAACTCAAAATATTATTACAAATAATGGTACATTAACTAATAATAATTCTATAACAGTAAATGAGACATTAAACAATAGCTCTACTATAATGAATACTTCAGGAGCTAAGTTGAATTTATACGGAAATGACATTACAATAGGCGGAACTGTTGTTAATAATAATGGTGCTAATATTAATATTAACAGTTCTAACAATGCCATTAATACAACAAATATTACTAATAACGGTAATATAACTATTGAGGGCGGTAAGTTTGAAAACAACGAAAATATTGTTGGTTCCGGTAATTTCAAAAATGACGGAATTACAAAAAATAATGCTGTAATATCTCAAACAAATATTAATAATACAGGCAACTTAACTTCTGCAAGGACGGGCTTGAATGGAAACATAATTAACTCAGGAAATTTACACATTACAGATGATGGTGCAACAACGTATGATGTTGGAGGAACAGGTGTTGTACATTTGGAAGGCTCCGGAACAACTATATTGAATCATGATTTGGATCAAAATGCGTTGTCACTGAATAATGGCACATTAATCTTTGGATCAAACAGAGATATATCTGCAGGAGGTATGATTACTAACGCAGGTACTATTGAAACAAGAGACAATGTAATGAGTACTTATAGTCTCGGAAATGTTACTGCAAATGGTGCAACAAACGTAAATATTGATTTTGATTTGTCTACTATTACGTCTGATAAATTTAATGCTTTGTATACAGGTTCTGGTAAATTGAATATTGATAAAGTTCAGATTCAAGGTACTACAACGAAAGATAGTATAAAAGTTCATTTGAGTGACACTACTAATATTGACAGAGAACATTTGACTGCTACAGATCAAGAATTACCTACAATAATGACACCTATCAGAAAAATGCAAGGTAGTATCAAAGATAATTATCTGACATATAGCGGTACAGGTGGCGGTGCAAGTGATTTCAACCCTGCAGTAATGGCAAGTCCTGTAGCATCACTAATTGGTGGTTTCTTGAATCAAGCACAAATGTTGCAAGATGGTTTCTATCATATGAATCGTTATACAAAATATTCTTCAGCTGAAAGAAAAACTGCTGAAGATATAAACAAGAATGCATCTGTACAAGCTCCTATTTATAATGTATCAGGTATTCCTGAAACTTCTCAAGATATGTGGGTAAAACCTTATGTTACATTTGAAAATGTAAATCTGAATGGCGGAATTGAAGTCTCTAATATATTGTATGGTACATTGTATGGCGGAGATAGTGGTCTTAAAGATTTAGGCCATGGTTATAAAGGTGTTATGTCGGCATTTATCGGCTACAATGGTACGCATTCTTCATACAGCACTGTAAGTATGAATCAAGAAGGCGGTTCTCTTGGTGTTACGGGTACATTGTACAAAGGCAATTTCTTTACAGGTATTACAGCATCAACAGGCGGTAGCGCGGGACAAGCTAATACTATGTATGGTACTGATCATTTTTCAATGATTACTGCTGGTATTGCAAATAAAACCGGTTACAATTTTGAATTTGCAAACGGTCGTTTGATAATTCAGCCGTCATTATTGTTGGGTTATACATTTGTAAATACATTTGATTATACAAATGCAGCAGGTGTAAAAATAAATTCCGATCCGTTAAATGTAATTCAAATTGCTCCGGGTATTAAAGTTATTGGAAATACAAAGAACGGTTGGCAGCCATATGCGGGTGTTGATATGATATGGAACATTATGGGTAGAACTAGTACAGTTGCTAACCAATCAGCGTTACCAAACTTGTCTGTTGATCCATATGTTCAATACGGTGTTGGTTTACAAAGAACTTGGAAAGATAATTTCTCTGCATATGGACAAGTAATGCTTAGAAACGGTGGCAGAACGGGTGTTGTGTTAAACGGTGGATTTAATTGGAAAATAGGTAAAAAATCTAAGAAATCATCTGATACTAATGTAACAAAGAAAACTGTAATAAAACAAATTGATTCTTCTAAAAATCAAGGTATTGTTCCTGTAACAAGTAAACAAATGCATGAACAATGGATACCAAGTGAAGCTCAAACATCTCAGCCAAAACGAGTAGAAATTGTCCCGATACAACCAAAAGTTGAACAAGCAAAACAACAGGTAGTATCTCCGACAAAAGTTGAGCCAAAAGTACAACCAAAAGCTGTGGAAATTACTCCTGTACAACCAAAAGTTGAACAAGCAAAACAGGTAGTATCTCCTGCTAAAGTTGAAACAAAGACTAATGATTTGAAGAAACAAGAATCTCCAATAATCATACCTCATCAAAGACAAACAATTGAACCTCAGAATAATCAAATCCATAAGACTGAGATAAAAACCATAAAGACTCAACCTGCAGTTCAAAAGACAACAATAAATAAAAATGTTGATGTGAATAATTCAGAATTTAAATCAAAAGTTAGGACATATTTTGACAAAATGGATGGTGCTGATTATACATACATAATAGAATATACTCCGAGTAACGAACGACGAACGATAATAAAACCTCATGAAAAACCTTAAAAGCTTCTGTAAAATATAAAACACAGAGGCTTTTTTAATGCGTATTTTAAATAATTAATTTTTCCTTAAGTTTCTTAGAATTAGTGAAAATTTATTATATAACTGTAATGTGAAATGGTATAAAACGAAGGGAGAAATATTATGCTAAAACCATTAGGTGACAGAATTGTAATTAAAGTTATTGAAGATACTGAACAAACTTCAGGCGGAATTTTTATTCCTGATAGCGCAAAAGAAAAACCTCAAAAAGGTGAAGTTGTTGCTGTTGGTGAAGGAAAATTGAACGATAAAGGTGAAAGAGAACCAATGGATGTTAAAGTCGGTGACAGTATTCTTTATGCAAAGTATGCAGGAACTGACATCAAAATGGATGGTGTTGAATATAAAATCTTATCTATAAAAGATGCATTAGCAATTATTGAATAAGGAGAAATAAAAATGGCAAAGAAAATAGTTTTTAATGAAGAAGCAAGAAAGTCGCTTCTTAAAGGTATAGATGCCGTAGCAGATGCGGTAAAAGTTACACTTGGACCAAAAGGCAGAAACGTTATTTTGGAAAAGAAATATGGTGCACCGCAAATCGTTAATGACGGTGTTACTATCGCAAAAGAAATTGAACTAAAAGACGGTTTGGAAAATGCAGGAGCACAATTATTAAAAGAAGTTTCTTCAAAAACAAACGATGTAGCAGGCGACGGTACAACAACAGCATCAGTTCTTGCTCAGGCTATCGTTAGAGAAGGCTTGAAAAACTTAACAGCAGGTGCAAATCCAATGTCTATGAAACGTGGTATTGATAAAGCTGTTGAAGTTTCTGTTAAAGAAATCAAAGATATGTCAAGACCTGTTAATACAAAAGAAGAAATTGCTCAAGTTGCGGCAATTTCTGCCGGTAACAACAGAGAAATCGGCGAACTTATTGCAGAAGCGATGGAAAAAGTTGGTCACGACGGTGTTATTACTGTTGAAGAAAGCAAATCTTTCGGAACAAACTTGAAAGTTGTTGAAGGTATGCAATTTGACAAAGGCTATTTGTCACCATATTTTGTAACAGATGCTGAAAGAATGGAAGCTGTTCTTGATGATCCATATATCTTCTGTTGCAACAAGAAAATTAATCTTATTTCAGATATGGTTCCATTGTTGGAACAAGTTGCTAGAGATGGCCGCTCTTTATTACTGATTGCTGAAGATGTTGAAGGTGAAGCTCTTGCAACATTGGTTGTAAACACAATGAGAAAAGTTTTGAGAGCAGTTGCTGTCAAAGCTCCTGGATTTGGTGATAGAAGAAAAGCTATGCTTGAAGATATCGCAATTTTGACAGGCGGCGAAATGTTTACCGAAGAACTTGGTATAAAGTTGGAAAACGTTACAACTCAAATGCTTGGTAAAGCAAAACGTGTAACAGTTACAAAAGACGAAACAACTATTGTTGTTGGTGATGAAACAAAAGCTGCAGTTCAAGAAAGAGTAAGATTGATTAGAAAACAAATTGAAGCTTCTGATTCTGAATACGACAAGGAAAAATTGCAAGAACGTGTTGCAAAACTTTCAGGCGGTGTTGCAGTAATTGAAGTTGGTGCCGCAAGTGAAGTTGAACTTAAAGAAAGAAAATTGAGAATTGAAGATGCTCTAAATGCAACAAGAGCTGCAAATGAAGAAGGTATTGTTCCAGGTGGCGGTGTTGCATTAATCAGAGTTCAACAAAAATTAAACAAACTTATAGATTCTGAAAAATTCTCATCTGATGATGAAAAAATCGGCTACAAGATTTTGACATCAGCGCTTGATGTTCCTCTAAGAGCAATTGCTCATAACGCAGGTGCAAAAGCTGACGTTGTAGTTGATACAGTAACTTCTCACGATAGTGCATACGGCTATGATGCATTGAATGATGAATATGTTGATATGTTCAAATCAGGTATCGTTGACCCTGCAAAAGTTACAAGATCAGCATTGATGAATGCCGCATCTGTAGGTTCAATGTTGTTGACAACAGAAGCTGCAGTTGTAGATATTCCTGAAGAAAAACCAGAACCTGCAATGCCTGCCGGCATGGGCGGTATGGGCGGAATGATGTAAATCATTCAATATAAAACCAAGAATAAAGGGCACGAGTATTCACTCGTGCTCTTTTTTGTTTTCTTGAAAAGAAATGACAAGAAAATTTAAATTTCTATAACAGAAATGTAAGAAATGTTAATAATTATTAATTTAATTGGTAAGAAATGGTTGTGAATAAAATTTTTATTATATAATAAATTTATGAAATAAAAAGAATTTCTATGAAAAGTGAAAGGAAAATTTATCATGGCCAACGAAAGCTTAATTCTTGAGATGTTCGAGCGCATTAAAATATTAGAGTCAGATGTTAAAGAGTTAAAAGAAAGAATTTTATCATTCGAAACAAAAAATTATCAAGAAGATGATAATTCAACAAAAATCTATGTAAAAACTACACCGGAAATGATTGATGAATGTTATGAATTAGGAAAAATAGCATTCACAAACCCACAAGCAGATCTTAATGAATTGGCTGACAAAGTGGTTCAAAAAACCGGTATGAACAAAAATTCTGCATATATGTATATTTATGTTGTGAAATGCATGCTTAGTGGTGAAGTTTTCAAAAGAGCAGTTAATTCAAATGCTATTAAAAGGTATTTTGAAAGAATATATAAAGAATATGGTAAGTTTCGATTAGCTGATGCTGTTAAAGCTACTAGAATGCATATAGATTATAGGCGTACTTTTGGGCATCAGGTCGATTCTCTTGAGCGAATTTGTGATGAATATAGTAAATAAAAAGCCGTGTTTTTAATGAATTGTGAAACCCTAAAACCGAATTATTCATCTTTGTCGAGTTTTAGGGTTTTAGTTCATTTATACACTGCTTTTTAAATTCTAAAATTTAATATATTAAATAAGTTTAATTTTTTATTATTTCTTTTAGTTATTATTTTGAATATAGTAAGTCCTAAAAATTTGTATTTCTTTGTTTTTGTTTCATGCTGGCTAATGTCTATTTTGTGATTTTTTATAAATTCGTTTGCTTTATTATGAGCATAAGCTGAATTTTGTTGAGATTTTTTATCTTGTTTTGTAACAGTAGAACCCAAGTGTCTTCTATAATGGTAATATGTGTCAGGTACTGTAACAAGTTTTTCTAGGTAGTATATGGCTTGAGGAGTAAATATGCAGTCTTCGTATATGATTCCTTCTTCAAACAAAAGATTGATAGCCTTTAATTTTTGTGTATTATAAATTTTGTTCCAAATATAGGATTTCTCCGGGACTTCGCACAATTGAAATTTTAAGTTCTTATTTTTTGTAATGCTTGATTGTTCAAATTTTAGGTGGAATTTTTTGCGAAATTTGTGAAATCGGATAATGCCGCTTACTGCAATTTCGGCATCATTGTAATGTGCATAATTATAAAGTTTTTCATAATAGTTTAGATCAATAAAATCATCACTATCTACAAAACCAATATATTCGCCTTGTGCTATTTTGATACCTTTGTTGCGGGCACTTGATTGACCGCTATTATTTTGATTTATCACTATAATGCGTTTATCTTTCGATTTGTATTCGTCTAAAATTAATTCTGATTTGTCAGTAGAGCCGTCATTAATACAGATAATCTCAATTTCTTTTAATGATTGATTTATAAGGCTGTCAAGGCATGCTCTTAAATATTTTTCTGAATTATGTATCGGTACAATAACTGATACTAAAATATTTTTATTCAATATATATTCTCCTGAAAAAAATTAATTGCATTAAGTATATTTGTTGGTAAAAATTACAAGTTGTACGAGTATATTATACATGTATAACTTGTAATTTCAATATATTTTTACAAGTATTAAGTTGTTATATTTCTTGAAAAACAAGCTAGAATTGTAAAAAGAGAATATTATGAGTTTAAAAGAGCAAGTTGGTAAAAATATTTGTAAATACAGAAAATTAAATCATTTAACTCAGGAAAAGCTTGCAGAGCGAGTTGGATTGGAGATAAATAGTGTAAGTTCATTCGAACGTGGAAAATATTTTCCATCTCCGGATAATTTGGTAAAAATTGCAGAAGCTTTGAATATTTCTGTATGTGAGCTCTTTATTTTTAAAGAAGAATATACTTCTGAACAGTATATACAGGAAATTAATTCAAAATTATTTTTTTTGAAAGACGATACTGAAAAATTGTCTATAATTTGTGAGTTTATAAAAAGTATATTATAACGTGCTTAAATATCTTTCGCCTGTGTCGGGAAGGATTACAACTATTATTTTACCTTTGTTTTCAGGACGTTTGGAAAGCTCTATCCCTGCAAACATTGATGCGCCTGATGATATTCCGCACAAAATCCCTTCTTTTTTTGCAAGTTCGTGAGAAGTTTCGATTGCATCATCATTTTTTACGGGGAAAATCTCATCCACTACGGATCTGTCAAAATTATCGGGAACGAAATTCGCACCGATACCCTGAATTTTATGAGGTCCTGCTATACCTTTAGCCAACATTTGAGAGGCTTCGGGTTCAACGGCGACTGCTTTGATATTATAATTTTTCATTTTTAATTTTTTTGAAATACCGGAAATTGTTCCGCCTGTTCCAACACCGCCTACAACTATTTCAACTTTTCCTTCTGTATCTTCCCAAATTTCTTCAGCGGTTGTCAAAAAATGGATTTCAGGGTTTGCGGGATTAGAAAATTGTTGAGGGATAAATGAATTTTTATATTCTTTGTGCAATTCTTCTGCTTTTTCAACTGCTCCTTGCATACCTTTTGCACCTTCTGTTAAAACAAGTTCCGCACCATAGGCAGATAAAAGTTTTCTCCTTTCAACGCTCATAGTTTCAGGCATTGTCAATATCATACGATAACCTTTTACAGCACAAACCATAGCTAAACCAACACCTGTATTTCCGCTTGTAGGTTCAATTATTATTGTATCTTTATTAATTAATCCTTTTTTTTCTGCATCTTCAATCATATTTAAAGCAGGTCTGTCTTTAATTGAACCGGCAGGGTTAAAACTCTCAACCTTTGCTAAAACCGTTGCAAAACCTGAATTTAACTTGTTAATTTTTACCAAAGGTGTGTTTCCGATTGTATGTAAAATGTTTTCTTTTATGTTCATAGATCTCCTTCTCACTTTAAGAATTTGTTACTAATTCTTTGTTATGGGATTCTTCGGCTGTCTGTCATTCAGAGTATAGCGAAGAATCTCATAATTTTTCAGCCTCAGAATGACAATGAAAAATAACCCCTCCAACACTCTTTCAAAAAAGAGAGTTTGCGCCACAATTTTTGATTAATATTTTATATAATAAAAAAGGGCTGATAAAAAATCAACCCTTTAATTTTGTGTTTTTACTATTTAACTTCTTTTTGAACCGGTGGCTGTGGTGGAATTTCTACAGGTCCTGGTCCAAATCCTGGTCCAAATCCTGGGCGTGGATGCCTTTTATGCTCTTGTTCAAATTTTTTACGTCCTTCTTGTTTCATTTTTTCAAGTTCTTTTTGTTGTTTCTTTGTCAAAATATTTTCGAATTCTTTCATATTTTGTTTTCTGAGTTCTTGAGCCTGTTGTCTGAGAGCACCGATTTCTTTTTTTATCTGTTCTTTTTTCTGAATGCTTTGTTCATCTTGAGCATCTTTTAGTGTTTGAATTTCTTTTTGTTTAGTTTTCATATCTTCCATAATAGGTTTAATTTTTTCAAAACCTTGTTTGTGAAGTTCTTCAATTTTTTGTTTTTGTTTGTCTGTTAGATCTAAACGTTTTTCAAATTCGGCTTTGCGTTTTTGAAAATCCGGACCTTTAGGAGGTTGGTGCATTTTGCAATGCGGTTTACCTGATTGAACAGTTGGTGTAGTTGTTTGTTTTGTTTTTACATCAGTATCTGCGAAGCAAACAACAGATGTTGCGAACATAAGTACGCTTGCCATAATTAAAGTTTTTTTCAACATAATTTAATCCTTTCTATAATAAATCTTTGAGTAACACTGCTAATTCTTTTTTTGCGTTATACAATCTTGATTTGATTGTGCCCACAGGACATTTTAATTTGAATGCTGCATCTTCGTACGTATAACCGTATATTTCGCATAACATTACCACTTCTTTAAATTTGGGTTTTAAAGTATTTATGGCTTCTGTTATTCTTTTTTGTCTGTCGTTTGAGATAAGTCTCAATTCCGGAGTTGATTTTTTATCTCTCACGTTATTCATGATTTCTTCATCGTCAACTAAACTATCTTGATTCCTTTTTTGTACAGATCTTAAATAGTCTTTTGATACGTTTTTTGCAATAGTGTTAACCCAAGATTTGAAGGCGCCTTGCTCTTTATATTTTTCAGAGTTTTTCCAAACCTTGATGTATACTTCTTGCTCTAAATCTTCGTTTGTTTCTTTTGTAATAAGTCTGATTATACTTTTTACATTAGATTTATTGTTTTTTACTATATCTTTAAAGTCCACCTATTCCACCATAATTAATCCGTATGCATCTACAGGGAGTCCTAAATCTTCAGCGCTAAGTGCATTTCCATACTTTATTGTGTCTGAAATATCACTGTTGAAGTTTATTATTCCGAGTGTTGCTCCACTCAAAAATATTGCAAATATAGCACAGGCTGCTTTTAGTTTTGCGGTATTTTTGCGTTTTGTTATGTAGTACGGCTTTATTTCTTTTAGCAAATCTGAAACTTTATCCAATTCTTCTTGTTCTTTTTTACAATCTTCACAAGTTTCAAGATGTTGTTTTAAAGTTTCTTCATTGCCGAATGTGAATAATGCTTCGTATTTAGTACATTTTTTCATTTTTTCAACCTCTATACTAATACAACGAAATTAAAAAAAATTTGTTCATTTACTTTTCAATATTGTTATTTTATCATATCAAATGGGGATATACTAGAAAAGATATTTATGATTATTTGTTTAATATAAGCGCAAAGTCTGTAGATGATAAATTTTATAAAAAATATATGTAAAAATTTAGGAAATAATAACAAGTCAATATATCCGGTTATAGCTATTGCAACTGCAAACGGGATTTGTCGTCCGACATTTACTATGCTCAAAAAAGGTGAAAACCCTGAAAGTAAAAAGTATGCTGCACTAAGAGAGGGTATAACAGAATTTATTGCTGTTCCAACGTATTGGGTAAGTGGAGTTTTGGCTGCAAAATTTGGAGAAAAAGTTGCCTCTAAAGCTATGGATTTGCACTTTAAGGCTCAAGAAAAAAAAGGTTTTTTTCTTGCCAATGAAGTTAAACAAGAAATGAAAAGTTCAGCTATAAGGAAAGGAAAAGCAGGACTAATGCTTATTGGGGTTTGTTCTGCAGCAGGAATTATTATTCCGGCTTTATGTTCTGTTTGTGTTACTCCAATTATGAAAAGATTGAAGCCAAAGACGGAAAATCAACCCAAAAAGTTGGATATAAAAGAAAGTTTTGTCCCAAATATTGTTGTTACACAAATAAAAACTCCTCAAAAATTTATTGATAATGCAGTTTTTAAAAGTAATGTCAGTTGTTCCGGCATGAGAGTAGGTGGTATATGATTTCTGTTTTATCAAAAATTATCACAAATCCTACTCTGGTTAATGTTGCACAAAATACTAATGGTACTGTTGTGAGTAAAACTGTTGTAAATGCTGCCGGCAGACCCGGTTTTATCTTGATTGATAGTAATATAGACAATGAAACAAGAAAATTTGCAGCAACAAAGGAATTTTTGTATCAGGTCTGTTGTCTTGCTGTTTATTTATTATTGATTGTTCCGGTATTTAAAAAAGGTGCATTTACTTTTGCAAAAAAATATATTTATAAAGGTAAAGAAGGTTTTAGTAAATTTAAAAGTGTAGGTGAATATTTTGCTTATAGAAATTATGCGCAAAAGAGCCAACTGAACAGAAAAGCATCTTTGTCAAAAGATCATTCTGTATTTAAATTTGAACATGACAATTTACGTAATGATTTGTTAGACAACAAAAAACCTGAATTATATCCGCATATAAAAGGCTCAATTGAACTCGGAAACTTAATTGGTTCGGTATTAGGACTTGCAGTTATAGCTCCAAATGTTAGTCAGGCATTAATACATCCTATGCTAAGAGCAATTGGTATGGAAAAGAAAGAAAAAACTAAACCAATAAATACAAAAGTATAATTTAAATCAAAGAGCTGCAAGCTGTTTTTTATGATTGAAATTTACTCCGAACTTATTAAACAGAAATTTTGCAGTGATTATTTTAAAAATTATTTTTAATAAAAACAGACAAATTCTTCCCTATTAATTTATGAGTATTGTTATCATAATGCAGACCGTCCGCATTTGAAGGCTTTGAAAATGTGTTTATATCAAATATTTTACAGTTAAAGAGCTTTCCTAGTTTATTGTATATTTGTCCGACTTTTTTTGATTTTGCAATGCTTGTTTTATCAAATTGGATTTTAAAAAATCCGTCCAGAATGTTTTCTTCTAATATAACAGGTGGTATTAAGATTATATTGTCAACTTTTCTTTGGGCTATAAGAATTAGATTTTTTAATTTGTTTTCTATAACCGAATAATCTATATTGTATTGGAATTGCAAGTCATTTGTGCCTAATGCCAAAATTAGTATATCAATATTTTTTAATTCTGAAACAATAATGGGAAAATGCTTTTGTGCAGAATACAACATTCCTTTAGGGTTATCAACAAAGCCGTTTCTATCGCAAGCGCCTTCTTCTATTATTTCATAATTATTTCCGAGTTCAAATTGGAGAACTCCTGTCCATCTGTTTTGTTCATCATATCTTAACCCGTTTGAATTTGGAATGAAGCCGTATGTATTTGAGTCTCCGTAGCATAATATATTTTTCATAATTTCCTTTTTTTTATTTTGCAGTTTCCATTTTAACAAAAATAAGTAATAATATTTACAAAAAAAATGTTTATTGTAAAATTATTTTATGGAAAGAATTATCCGACGAATTGTAATATCTTTAGAGAAAGGCTTGTAAGGCTTGCAGTTTGTCGTGAGAATATAAACTTTACAATGACCTTTCTTTTTGAAAGGTCATTTTTTTATTAATAAAAGTTAAAACTTTTGAATATTTAGGCAATTTAAAATATTCACAGTATTTAGAAGAAAGGTAGAAACTATGAAAAAATATATCCGACGAAAATCAATAATAAAGGCGAATGCCCCTATCGTCAAATTAATGAATTTAATTTGGGGGTTGTAATTTGTTATTGATGAAATCGCTTGTGTAGTGCGATTTCACGGAAAGGAAAACATGATCCCTGCAATTACTGCAAGTAAAATATATTCAACATTAGGTAATAATAACTCGTTAGTTCCGATGGCAATTAAAGATATTGCCAACAGTTGCGGACTTACTGCCGGTTCGTATGTAACAGGCGACAAATTAGAGGGTAAAGACAGATTTATTGATGAGTTTGGAACACAAAGCATTTGGCTTTTTGGAATTCCTGCTTATAAGAAGCTGTTGGATTTAACTTTATACAAAGCATTAAATATTGATCCGAAATTTGATGTAAGAAATTTGAAAAGTAACAGAAAAAATTTACTTGAAAAATCTATAGAATATGCTGATTCTTCAATAAAAGAGAGCATGAAAACTGCAGCTAAAAATACAAAATTTACAAAAAATCTTGCAATGGGCAAATTCATAGTTTCTACAGCCCTAACAATTTTAACTTATGCAGGGTTGACCAAATATAGACATAAAGTTACTGAAAAAGCCGCAAAAAAAGAAATCTTAAAAGAAATGCAAACTAAAGATAATCAAAAAAAAGATTTCTCAAATACAAAACCTCAGTGGAATTTAGAAGGTAAAAAACAACCGGCATTCACAGGTAGTATTCAAGACTTTATGTACAATCCCGTTAAAAATCTTATGATTCTTGATGGTGCAATAACAACTGAAAGGCTTGCTGATTCAAGAAATCCTCAGGAGTTGATAGGGTATACAATTAAAGAAGGTACTTTCTGGGCGTTTATGTATTTTGCAAGTAAACCAATACAAAAATTTTTGGAAAAAAGAGTTGAAAACAATGCTAAAAAACCTGCCTCTATTGATCTTGACGCAAGAGTTATTGAATCTAAAGAACTTGAAAATGCTATGAAGGACGGTTCTTTAAAACAAAGTGTTGAAAAAGTTTTGAAGCTTGATACACCGGAAAAATTGCTTGATTTTATTCACAATAATCCGGAAGATTTTACAGTAAAAATGGCAAAAATGTCTGATGTTTTACCAACTCTTAAAGATGCAAAACAAGCAGATAATGTTGATTATAGAAAATTTATTGATTTTGATGAATTTAAAGATGTTGCAGAAAAATTAAACAAATTAAATAATAAATTTGCTGATTATAAAAATGCAGATGTTGCAGATAAGTCTTTGGAAGCATTTTTAAAACAGGTTAAAAAACTAAAAAGAGGCGCAACTTTGAAAAATATCGGGGCATGTATCGGTGTTCTCGGAGTCTTGGCTCCTGCAATAATGGTTGCTGTTAGAAAATTTGGAAAAAATAACGACGCATTTCAGGTTAAAGAAGATTTGAAGAAGAAGATGCAAGCTGATGCATAATACTATTTGCAGCAACATAACCGGTAGACCAACAGTTTTGCAAGTTAAACCCTCCGCAAAACCCGTCGATATCCAGAACTTCTCCGCAAAAATAAATATTTTTATGCAGTTTTGATTCCAAAGTTTTTGGATTAACTTCTTTCAAATCTACTCCGCCTGATGTTACAACTTCTCCATCAGGAACAGCCCCGATTACAGTTATTTCAAAATTCTGTAATTTGTTTAGAATTTTGTCACGAGTAGTTCCGTTTATCATGTGGCATTTTGTTTCAATATTAATGTTCAATTCCTTTAAGATATATTCAGCTAATGATTTTGGGATATGCTCACCCAAAAGATTTTTAATTAATTTGTGAGGGTTTGTGTTCAACTCATTTTGCAAATCAATATCGCCAACGAGATTAAAGCTCAATTTATATGGGAATTTTTCTCTTGCTTTGATTGAAGATATTTCATAAATTTTTGGGCCTGATACCCCTTTGTGTGTAAATAAAATATCGTTTACTGATACTCCGCTAAGCTCAGAAAAATCTTCTTTTGTCTTCAGTCCTGTAAGGGCCGGTTTGGGTTCTACTATATTGTGTCCAAGGAGTTTTATAAGCTCATATGATGCGTGTCCGCCTGTTGCAATTATGACAAAATCAACATTGTAAGACGCCATATTGGTTACAACTGTATAACCTTCATTTATTCTTAAAGCTTCTTCTTTAATAAAGTGAACTTTATTTAGAGCATTCAAAAACTTTTCTCTAACATCTTTTGCGCTGTTTGATGTCGGAAAAATTCTGCCATTTTTTTGAACGTATGTTTCAACACCAATTTTTTTAAAAAAATCTAAAGTATCGGATGTTGCAAATTTAGAAAAAACAGAATACAAAAATTTTTCGCCTCTCGGATAGTTTTTTGCAAGTTCTTTAAAATCAAATTCAGCGTGTGCAAGATTGCACCTGCCGCCGCCTGTGGGGAGAATTGTTGAAAGTGGAGATTTTACATCAAAAACTGTTACGTCAAAATTATCCTGCAAAAAGTATGCACAAATGCATCCTGCAGGACCACCACCTACTATAGCGACTTTAGATTTCAACTCTTGTTCCATACAAAAATACCATTTCGGGATTTTCAAGGTCACTGTGCAATTGAGTAATTGTTTTATGTAAAATCGGATGCTCGTAGTTTGGAATTAATTCCAACAATGGAACAAGTGTGAATGCTCTGAGGTGTACAAATTTATGAGGAATAATTAAGTTTTCTTCGTTAACTATATCTTTGTTATAAAACAGTATGTCTATATCAATTGTTCTGTCTGTGTATTGGCCGTTTGCCGGTCTTTTTCTTCCAAGTTGTTTTTCAATTCTGTGGCAAAGTTCAAGCAAGTCTTGAGGAGTTAGAGTTGTTTTAATTTCTACAACCGCATTGACAAACCAATTGTCTGAAACCATTCCCCAAGGTTCAGTTTCATAAAAAGATGAAGTTCGGATAATAGAAACACCTTCGGATGTCCCAAGCAAACTTGCAGCCTGCTGAACGTATCCGATGCGGTCTCCGTAATTTGAACCTAAACTTAAATAAGCAATAGCCATAACAGTATTTTAGGCGTTTTTATAGAGGTTGTCAATATGGTTTTTATTTTCCTTAGGGGAACAAAAATTTTATATCAATTTTTAACGATTTTGCAATTCTTTTGGCAGTAGAGATTGTTGTGTCTGTAATTCCTCTTTCAACTGCGCTCATGTAGCTTGGGGAAATGTTAGCTCGAAATGCGAGTTCCTCTTGGGTAATTCCGAGATTTTTTCTGTATTCACTAATTTTTTGACCAAATTTTCTGCATAATACTTTGTCGTATTTGTAAGTTTTTTTTCCCATAGCTAAAGTTTAAAATAATTTTTAAAAAATTTTAAACTATCCGATAGTTGAAATATGGCTAATAGCATGTTATAATAAGGATAGTTTGATATAAAATAAAATACTATATGATAGTAAAAATTTATTAATGAGGAATTTGGAATTATGAAAAAGAGATTAATATTTGCATCGATAATTGCGCTTACGCTGGGTTTTGGAGAAACAAGCTTTGCAGCAGATAATATATCTACCTTCCCCTTGAGGGAATCTGCCGAACTGAAAGGTGTTCCGACAGGTTTTGCGGTAGAGGTGCCGGATGTAGTTGAGCTCTTGAATAATCCTGAATTTAAGTTTAATATTTGGGAAGGCTCTGACTATATAACAGATCCTGACCCTGTAAATTCACCAATTGAATGGAAAGAGATAGATGCTACAGAAGCTCAAAACTATACTTGGACAGATAATTATCAGCAAGCTAGTCAAACAATACATCACGAAGACGAAAATGGAAATTTAACTTCATCTGAAGGTGCTATAAAAGTTGAAATGGGAAATTCTGAAATAAAATATTATTCATATAATTACACTAGACCGCAAAATTATGAAAAGATGCCAAATATAACAATATCACCTTCAACCGGAGATGTAGAAAATGTTTATTTTTATGGAAATTCCGGAAATGTTGTGATTATCAGTGGACAAGCAAATTCTGTTATAAAAAATGTTGATTTTATTAAATCTGGCACTGGTATAAATCTTTATCAATGGAAAATAATAAAAGGTGTCAAAAGTAATTTTATAGATAACGGAATTCCAATATCAATGCAAACTTCTTATATAAATGGATATGGTGTTATTCAAGGTAATAATGTTAATAATGCAAATTTAAAGTTTATGGGCGCTTGGGGTTCTTCTCAAGTAAATTTTATATCATCAAATTTTGTCGGCAACCATGATAATTCTGAAGGAGGCGCAATAAATAATGGAAATTCGAATAATAGAGAAATAATTTCAAATTTTATTAGTAATTATGTTATTTCATCTGGAGCGGCTCATGGTGGGGCTTTATTTAATGTAGGTACAATAGGTAATTTAGAGTCGCTATTTATTTCAAATGTTGCATTTGGGGATACAGAATCTTATGGTGGAGGACTATTTAACCTAGGAACAATTGGTTCTACTTGGTCAGCGGGTAAAGCATTTGGAATTACTGAATCAAATTTTTATTTTAATCGTGCTATATCTGAAAACGGAATAGCACAGGGTGGAGCTATTTATAATAAGGGAACAATTGGCAGGACAGAGATTAATGGAGGCGTTTTAAATTCCAACTTCTATGGCAACTATGCAAAATCCGAAAGCGGCACAGCTCAAGGCGGTGCTATCTACACAACTAAAGACTTGAATGTAATCGCAGACAACGGTACATCAACATTCAAAGACAACTACGTCCAAGTCGGCAACGAGGAAAAGGATTATCAGGCGATTTGGGTAGATGGTGCAGATACAAAACTCAGCCTCCAACAATTCAATAACGGTAAAATGTACATGTATGACAACATTAACGGTACAGATGGTTATACCGTAAACATCCAAGGTGATGGCACAGGTACTTATTACATGTTGAACGATATCAAAAACGCAAATGTCGGTTTTGACAACACAACAATCAACACAGTTAACAACGACATTCACACATACGAATTTAATTCTTTAGCATTGAACAGTAACACAAAATTTGTCGCAGATGTAGATTTAGTCAATGAGCAAATGGACCATATAGAAACAGGAAATAATTACACAATCACAGACGGTGCGAAACTTACAGTTAGCGGTATGAACCTTCTAAACGATGCAGAAAAAGAAAATACAAAAATATTCTTTGCAGAAGAAGATCTTGCAAACAACGTAGATACAACCGTAAAAACTGTTTCTTATTCGCCAATATACAAATATGACGTTAAATATATGATAGATGAAGATGACAACAAAGGTTACTTCATGTTTGCAAGAGGTGCAAACGGCGGAGGAGGAAATTTCAACCCCGCAGTATTAGCATCCCCAATCGCAGCTCAAGCAGGAGTACAAGCTACTTTAAACAATACATTCAACTATGCATTCAACAATGCAGATATGTTCA
>CAMPBE010000025.1 GCA_946636615.1 uncultured bacterium
AAAAAAAAACCCTATCTTAAAGATAGAGTTTGGAATTCTTGTTTCATAATTCCTCGTGTGTAGAAGGTTAGTGTGTAGTAGGTAGTGTAAATAGTATGTCTCGTGTTTATTTAATTCTTTGATTATTCGTTATCGCTTACATTTATATAAAGTATTTTTTGAGTATATAATTGCTATATATTATTTATTTTGTTACATTTCTTTACAATCCTAACAAATTGTACATAAAATTCGGCTATAGCTGTGTTTTACAAGAATGTAGATTCTGAATAAAAATATTATCCTTTTATATCCCTCACTAAATATATTCCCATAAATTTTTATTAATCTCATATTATTATAAAAACATTCACAATTCTTAAAACATAGATTTTGCGTCTTTATTTAATCTTAATGTTACAACTATTGACCTTTTGGTCAAAAAAAAGTATTGTTTTTATGTAATTAATTAAGGAGAGATTTATGAAAGAATTTTTGCATACAAGGCTTGATAACAGGCAGTTTACAGAGGAAGACATTAAGGGGTTTATAAAAGAGTACAATATTAAATTTATAAAACTTCAGTTTGTTGATATTAACGGACATGTAAAAAACATGACCATTCCGTCACACCATATTGAAAAAGCTTTAAATAACGAAATCATGTTGGATGGTTCATCTATCAAAGGTTTTAGAAGCATTGAAACTTCTGATATGTTTTTCTATCCGGATAAAAATTCTTTTCAACTTTTGCCTTGGAGAGAAAAAGACGGCTCTAATTCAGCAAGGTTAATCTGTGATATATACAACGCTGACGGAACTCCGTTTGAGGGTTGCCCAAGATGTAATCTTAAAAGAGTTATGAAAGAAGCCGAGAAGATGGGCCTTTCAATGAATGTTGGTCCGGAGGCTGAATTTTTCTTATTCGCAAAAGATAAAGACGGAAATGTTACAACAACAACTCAGGATAGTGCAGGTTATTATGATGTTGGACCTGAAGATTTAGGTGAAGATGTCAGATCTGATATTGTTAATACATTGCAGGAAATGGATTTTGATATTGAAGCATCTCACCATGAAGTTGCAGACGGGCAGCATGAAATTGATTTTAGGTATGCTGATATTTTAACTGCAGCAGATAATGTTGCAACATTTAAAATTGCAGTTAAAGCTATTGCTGCAAAACATAATCTTCACGCAACATTTATGCCAAAGCCTATTTTTGGTATAAATGGTTCAGGTATGCACTGTAATGTTTCGTTGTTCAAAAACGGTAAGAATGCTTTTTATGATGCAAAGGCTGAATATGAACTTTCAGATATTGCCAAATATTCTATAGGAGGTATGCTAAAACACGTAAAGGGTATAACTGCTATATTAAACCCAACAGTGAACAGTTTTAAACGTTTAGTTCCGGGGTATGAAGCACCTGTTTATTTGGCTTGGTCTTTGGCAAACAGAAGTGCGCTGTTAAGGGTTCCTGCAAAGCGTGGTGTTTCTACTCGTGTGGAATTGAGATCTCCAGATCCGGCTTGCAATCCATATTTAGCATTCGCTGCTATTTTAGAAGCTTGTTTAGACGGTATTCGTAATAAAATAGATCCGCCTGCTCCTGTTGAAAGTAATATTTATAAATTGAGTTCAAAGGAACGTAAAAGACAAAGGATTGATTCACTCCCTGGAAGTTTGGTGGAAGCTATTGATTATTTTGATAAGTCGTTAGTTTCAAGAGCTGCATTGGGAGACCATATATTTAATGAATTCTTATCAACAAAAAAGAAAGAATGGGATTCGTTCAGAACTTGTGTAACTCAATGGGAAATAGATAAATATTTGAACAGGTATTAAAAAAATGAGCCTTATGGCTCATTTTTTAATCGACAATTTTTTCAAGAATTTCTATATAACCGTTTATTTTTTGAAAATCAGCAGTTGCTTTTTTCTGTTCTTCTTCGGTTTTTGCGGCAATCCTATCAGGGTGGTATACTATTACTATTTTTTGTTTTAATGTTTTTAGAGTTTTTTTATTTAATTCTTGTGTTTTTAGTTGTTCAACAGTTTCTTCAAAATCTTTATTTTTAGATAAAAATTCAATAATTTGAGATTTTGCTTTTTCAATTGTTCCGCCTTGCGAATTATTTACTTTCATATTGAAATATTCTTTTCCGAAAGTGTTAATTTTTTTAGTAATTCTTTCTGATACTTCATTGATATTAGCGAATTTTTCGGGATCTCGCATAGTTTTACCATATTGAAATTTTAGTCGCATTATTTGAGCATTTGTAATAAATGAAAAATGACTAAATTGGCTTTTTAAATTTGATTTGTAAAATTCTGTCAGCCATTCTTCAAATTCTTGTCCTGGATTTTCTTTAGCGAATTTAAAATCTTCTAACAGTTCATCAACAAATTTTTCTACATCTTCAATCTCAATCGAAGCGCGGTCTTCAATTGTCTTGTAAAATAAATCGGTTTTGATTTCTATAGTTGCAAGATTCATTTGATTGTACCATTTGCCTGTATTGTTTGGAGCTTTTAGCGCCAATTCTTTTATGTGTTTTAAGTATTTTAGCTGTTCTTCATTGCTGCAAATATTAAATTTGTCATAGCTTCTTATTGGGCTTAAAATTCTATATGCAAGCTCATATGTATTATAATTGTGATTTTCCAGATGGCGAGGTGTATAAGTTGGGTTATTCATTCCTTGTATTGTTTCCATCATAGCTTTAAGCAACTGAACACCTGCCTCTGTTTGTTCGTGTTCCTGCTTTAAGGTGTATAGTGTTAATTTATCCATATATTGTAATTTGGAATTATCTGAGAATTTATCGCTTTTTAAAAATTTTGTAAATTCTTCAACATATGTTTTGTCAATCTTAGAATCCTTGAAATAAGCCCACACATAATCTGTTCTCAAATCTTCCAAAGTAGCGGTCTTTGGTGAATATTTGTTGAGCACTGTATACTCTTTTTGTTCAACTGTATCTAAAAATTTCAAAATATCTTTTATTTGTTCTTTTGAGCTTTTTGACTGTACATATGGACTTTCAAGTATATTTAATTTGTTATTGAGCGAAAAGTCTTTTGTTTTTTCAAGAATTTTATTTATTGATTCAGGATTAAGTTCTTTAGCATCTTTTAGTTTGGATATGAATAACCTTATATTACTCATAATGTCCGCTTCTGTTACTTTTTCAGATGGTTTTATTGAAATTAAATTATCAAAAATATTTTCCCAATTTTTAGGGGTCAAATGATCTGAAAGAGCAATATACTTAATCCCGCCAAGTTTATATGCAGGGTCTTCGGATTTTAAAACTGCTTCTATTTGTTCTTCACAATTTTTATTTTTTGTAAGTTGTTGCCATAAATCTCCAAGTTTATGGTCAAGAGTGTTTCTTACATTAGTTGTAACCTGTTTTTCGGTTTCTTTTATTGGTTTTGAATTAAAATGTCGTATAGTTGCAAGAGCAATAGCTGCAACACCTAATGCTGCAATGGCATTTATTGCAGTTTTATTTCTTTCATAAAAATTTTCTTCTTGTTCAGCTTCTTTTTGAGGTTCGGTAACTTCTTTAGTTTCTTCACCCTTAAAGCTAATATTATTTGATTGAACTTGAATTTTACTTACTTTAAATGACATTTACGCACCTATATATATTAAAAAAAACAGGTTTATGCAAAAATTGCCCATATATAATTTATTATTAAGAATTATTAATCTAAGATTATTTTATTATACTTTTTAATTGAGTAACGATTTTTTCAGTACCATCAAGATGAGCTAGTGAGTATGAATTATGTTGCAGCTTTTGCAAAATTTCAGGATGATTAACTAAGTTTTCAATAGCATTATACAAATTTGTACTGTTTATCTCGTTATCGTCTATATAAACGCCTGCCCCTTTTTCGACCATATATTTTGCATTTTTTCGTTGATGGTCTGCTGCAGCATAAGGATACGGAATGTATATAGGTGCAATAGCTGAAGCGCAGATTTCAAATATACTCAATGAGCCTGAACGTGATACCGCAATATCCGAAGCTTTTAAAACTTCTGCCATATTGTCAAAATAGGGTTTTATAATTAAATTTTTATCCTGCTCATACTCAGGGTATATTTTTAATATTTGCTCTATAACATGTTCGAAATTCTTTTTGCCTGTTTGAAAAATAACTTGTAATCCCAAATCATTTGTAAGCTTTTGTAAAATTTCAACAGAAGCATCATTAATAGACCTTGCGCCTTGCGAACCGCCCATAATGCACAAAGTTAATTTGTCTTCAATATTCAATTTTGCTCTCGCATCCGATTTTGATAAAGTTTTGAAATCCGAACGAATAGGATTTCCGTTTATTGAACAATTTTTGTTTGATAATACATTTTTTGCACTCTCAAAGGCAACTGATACTTGTGCGGCGTATGGCGCTAATCGTCTGGAAACAAGCCCTGGTTGGGCATCACAATCGTGCATCATATAAGGTACATTTAAAATTTTTGCAGCAATCAATGCGGGGGCAGAAACATATCCACCGGTACCGAAGACTGCATCAGGCTTGTATTTTAATATATAAAATAAAGATTTAAATACCGCAAAATCCAATTGAAATACCCATTTTAATAGTTCAAAGCTGACTTGTCTAGGCATACCATGAACATTTACGGGTAAAAATTTGTATCCTTTTTGTTTAACTATTTCAAATTCTAAATTTTTAGGATTACCTACATAGAATATTTCATTATCTTTGCTAAGTTCATCCGCCACTGCAATAGCCGGATAAATGTGTCCTCCTGTACCTCCGCCTGTTATAAAATATCTAGCCATTTATGTTCCTTATTTTTTTTATACGTTTTTTAGAAATATTTAGAAGAATTCCGACCATAATCATTGATACAATTAGAGAAGAACCTCCGTAACTTATAAACGGCAGCGGAACACCTGTTGTCGGTAAGAAGGAACTTGCAACGCTCATGTTCATAAATGCCTGAAATACTATTGAAAAAGTTAGCCCGATTGCGAGCAATTTCCCATACATATCAGGGCATCTTGTAGCAATGACAAATCCTCTTTGCATAAACGTAAAAAATAAACCTATTACAAGTACACAACCGACAAATCCCAATTCTTCTGCAATAATTGCAAAAATAAAGTCCGTGTGACATTCCGGTAGGTATGAAAGCTTTTGGATAGAGCTTCCGAAACCGACTCCGCTAAATCCGCCTGATGCAAATGCAATTAGTGATTGAATAATATTGTATCCTGCACCCAAAGGATCAGATTCAGGATGTCTCCATGTTACAAGTCTTTGCATCTGATATGGTTTTAAAATTTTTGTTGATAATCCAATGACTAATCCTGCAACTCCTGTGCCAATAAAGGTCAAAAAGAGTTTCAAAGATCCTCCAGCAGCCATATACATGACAATTGTAGTCATCCCAAGTAGTATAACCATTGATAGGTTTGGTTGGTGAAAAATTAACCCGACCATAATGAGAATTGGGATAAATGCCCAAACCCATTTGTCTTGATCGAATAGATTTGCATCTTTTCTAAATGCACTAGCTAGCAGTAAAACAACTGCAGGTTTTGCAAACTCAGACGGCTGAAGCTGAAATCCTGCCAAATTTATCCATCTTTTAGCTCCGTTAACCGTAACCCCAAGTGGAGTAAAATCAACAAGAAATAGGGCAACTATAATCGAAACCATTACAACAACGTTCCAATCTGCCAACTTTTTATAATCATAATTAGTAAAGAATTTTAAACCAATAAATCCAACGATAAAGCATAAAAATTGTTTAAATAAAAATTGTGCGGGATTACCACCTTCATCAAAACATTTTGGGGCTGTAGCTGAAAATATTGCTAAAAAACCTATTATTACCAAAAAAGATACTACAATAAGGAGTGTCTTATCCGGTGAGGATATGATAACACTTGTTATACTCGATTTATCAGGGCCTTTTCTAATTGATCTTTGATAAGACATATTCCTTGAAAACCTTTCCTCTCTCTTCGTATCCGCTAAACATATCAAAACTTGCGCATGCCGGTGATAATAAAACAACATCAGGATTTAACTCTATTGATTTGTCTATTGCTGACTGCATAGTTTTTTCTCTAATAATATTGTTGAACCCATTTTTCTTTAAATTTTCATCAAATCTGTCTGCGGCTTCACCAATAAGAATAACCGTTTTAATATGTTTTTTTATTGATTCGCAAAACTCTGTTAAGTCTGTATTTTTATCTCGGCCACCGGCAATTAAAGTAACATCACAATTGTTAAATGAATTTATTGCAACCAGACTTGCTTCCGGATTTGTTGCTTTGGAATCATTATAAAATACAATTTTTTTGTATTGTGCAAATTTTTCTAATCTGTGTTCCGGTACTTTAAATGACATTATAGCTTCTCTTATTGCTGTTGTTTGAATGTTTTCTAATTTCGCAGCAATAATTGAACACATTACATTTTGATAATTATGATTTCCGATTAAAGGGCAATCATCCAATGTTATAATTAGTTCTTCTTTTCCGTCTTGTTTAAAATATATTGCATCATTTTTTATATAAGAGCAATTTTCTCCTGTTTCGCCGTCAAACATAAAAACTTTGCCACCGCATTTTTTTGAAAATTCAAGTAACCTTTCATCTTTTGCATTTAAAATTGAATATTTAGGCGATTGCTTTCCCTCAAAAATTTTCGCTTTAGCTTTAAAATAGTTCTCTATTCCGTCGTGCCAATCTATGTGGTCAGGTGTTAAGTTTGTAAAAATTGATGTTTTTGGGGTGAATGTCGGGCTGTATTCCAATTGGAAAGAACTGCATTCGCATACAAAATAATCAATTTCATCATTTAATAGATCACAAGGCGGTTTGCCATAGTTTCCACAAGGAATTGCAGTATATTTTGTTGATAAAATATGAGCAATTAATGCAGTAGTTGTCGTTTTCCCATTTGTTCCTGTTATAGCGATAAAAGGTTTATCCGTATTTAAATATGCAAGTTCAATTTCTGAAATAACTTTAATATTTTTTTCTTTTAGTCTTTGCATAATTTCAGATTTGGGTGGTATTCCTGGACTTGTAACAGCGAATTCAGCACATGAAATAAATTCATCACTATGTCCGCCAAATTCAATATTTATTCCTAAATTTGTTACTTCATCAATTTTTTCTCTATCTTCTGCTTTTTCATCTTTAAACTCTGTTATATAAACATTCGCCCCTTTGCCTGCAAGATATTTTGCGGCTGATATTCCGCTTTTAGAAAAGCCTAAAACTAAAATTTTCTTATTTTTGTAGTTCATTAAATTATTCCTTTGCCTAGTAAAAATTGGATAACAACAGCACTTGCAGATAATATTGCAGAAACAAGAGCAAAAACGATTACAATTTTCTTTTCACTCCATTCACATAGTTCAAAATGATGATGAATAGGTGACATTTTGAAGACTCTCTTTCCTGTTGTTTTAAAACTAATTACTTGAATAATCACCGATAATGTTTCCATTACGAAAATTCCTGCAATTAAGATAAGTAATACTTCAAATTTACCCATTATTGCTATTGTTCCCAACAATCCTCCTATTGCGAGAGAACCTGTATCCCCCATAAAGACTTGAGCTTTTGGCTTATTGTATTTTAAAAATCCTGTTAATGCGCCTGCAACTGCAGCAGATATTATTGCAGCTTCCGGCGAACCGAAAAATAGGCATATTGTAGCACAAGCAATAAATGCAAAAACTCCGGTTGAAGCAGCCAAGCCATCTAATCCGTCTGTGAGATTATAAGCGTTTGAAGCTCCGGTTATAACGAATATTGCAAAAGCCGGATATAACCAACCTAAATGTAAAATATAGTGTCCTATAGATACATTTCCTGCGCTTGGATTTGTTATCATAAGATAAAGTGTTGGCAGCATTGCAATAGCTATTTGTCTTAAAAGTTTTCCTCTTGGAGTGAGCCCATCGTTTCCTTTGCCTTTAATTTTTATGTAGTCATCTTGAAAGCCTGCAAATGTGTAAAATAATAAAGTCAGTAGTATGATAAAAGCTTCTGCTGTCAATCGCTGCGCCATTGCAAGAGTTATTATTGAACCTAACATAATTGCTGCTATTATAAAAATGCCACCTGTGGTTGGTGTCCCTTGTTTTTTTGCGTGAGCCTCTGGTGCACAATCCTTAACGTATTGACCAATCATTTTCTTTTTCAAAAAGTCTATATATGGAACCCCGAAAAGCAAGCATAATATCATTCCAAGTAAAAATGCCGAAGCAAGCATTATCATTTTTTACCACCTTTTTCTATATTTTCGATAATTTCTTCAAATTTCATAGCTCTTGAAGCCTTTAAAAATATTGTACAACCCTCATGAAGATTATCAAGAATGTAACGAGATGTTTCAACATTATTCTCAAACGTTTTTACATTTAAGTTTTTATTGAGTAATTCTTTTCCTATTTGCGAAGCTAAATTGCCAACTGTTATAAATTTAGCATCAGTTTTGGGATATTTTTCTGCAATATATTTTCCAACCTGTCTGTGGAAATCTATCTCATTTTCACCAAGTTCACCCATATTCCCAAGTATTACAACAGGCCTTTTGTACAAATCTAAGAAAGTTGATACTGCAGCTTTCATTGATTCGGGATTAGCGTTATAACTGTCATTTATCACGTTATATCCATTTATTTTTTGAATTTCCCAACGCTTTTCTATAGGTTTGTATTTTGACAAGCCTGATTTTATTTCTTCATAAGTCATATTCAACTTATAACCAATATTTATTGCAGATAGTGAGTTTTCAACATTGTAGTCACCCTCGATGAAAAGTTCATATTCATTGTTTTGGTAAACAAATTTTGTATATCCTTCTCGTTTTTCAATAATTTTTACATCGTTTAAGGAATAAAATATTTTTTCGCCAGAAAAATTTGCAAACTTTTTTATTCTATCATTATTGTGTGCTATAAGTGCAGTTTTTAGATAGTTTGTAATTTCACATTTAGCTTTTGCAATGTTATCAAGGCTTCCCAATCTTCCAATATGTGCAGAACCTGCATTTGTGATTACAGCGTAGTCTGGCTGTGCATATTTTGTTATTAACTCAATTTCGCCTAAGCCGCGCATACCCATTTCTACGATTAAAACTTCACAATTTTGCGGCATTGATAAAACAGTTTGACAAAAACCAATTTCATTATTGTGATTAGAAAAGGTTTTATGCGTTATATATTTTTCCGACAAAACAGAATAAATCATTTCTTTAGTTGTAGTTTTACCGGAGCTACCCGTTACACCAATAACAATCGGGTTATATTTTTTTCTTATATAGTTTGCTAATTTTAAGTATGTTGTCAGCGTATCATTAACTTTAATTGCAAAATCGCAAGGCTTTTCTTTTGTATAAAAACATCCGGCAGCGCCTGCTTCCAATGCCTTTTTACAAAAATCTTCACCATCAAAATTAGCACCCTTTAAAGGTAAATATAAATCACCTTTTTTTATTGTTCTGGTGTCTGTTGAAATCTCAAAGCAACCGTTAAAATCAATATCAACATTTAATGCATTTTTAATGTCTTCAGAAGTAAATTTCATATCTCTCGTCCTTATATTTTAATTTTACTCCAAAAGTGTTGATAAATACTGAAAGTTAATAAATGTTAATAGTGCTTGACAATAGGTTATGACTATCAGATAATAGCTGATGTATTAGTATGCGGTAAATCGTTCTATAAACACCCCAAAAGCCGAAATTATTTATAAATAGTGCTGATGGTGTGTACGATACCCAAAGTTAGAAAGGACACAGATATGTTCGCAATAGTTGAAACAGGCGGAAAACAATATCAAGTTGAAGAAGGAAGATATCTTGATGTTGAGCTATTAGAAGGCGACAAAGATTCAAAAGTAGTTTTTGATAAAGTCGTTATGATTGTAAACGGTAAAAAATCTAAAGTAGGTCAACCATACGTTGCTGGTGCATCTGCTGAAGGTACTATCGTTAAACATGACAAAGCTAAAAAAATTATTGTTTACAAACAAAGACCTAAAAAAGGTTACAGAAGAAAACAAGGTCACAGACAAGGCTTTACAAGAGTTATGATTTCTAAAATCAGAACATCTGCTCAAAAGAAAGCTGAAGCAACAACTGAAGAATAAAAAAACAAATGCGAGAGGATAAATTTTAAAATAATCGTAGTTGTTTTGAAGTTTCCTCAAGTGCGTTATTCAAATAAAGCCAATAATTAGGCAATATTTGAAAGTGATACAAAATAGTATGTAGGCGATGTCAAGTTAATTGTATGTAATACCTACGTACGTAGTACAGGAGATAATAAAATGGCACATAAGAAAGGTATGGGATCAACCCGTAACGGACGTGACTCAGAAGCTAAGCGCTTAGGAGTTAAAAAATTTGGCGGAGAAACTGTCAAAGCCGGTAATATTCTTGTTCGTCAAAGAGGAACTAAAGTTCATCCGGGCAACAATGTTGGTATCGGTTCTGATGATACATTGTATGCATTGATTGACGGTCAAGTTAAATTTGAAGCTCACAGACGTGATAGAAAACAAGTTAGTGTTTACGCTGTATAGCTGTAGAATTTTGATTACTATGCCAAAGATATCAGAACAAAACTTTTTTGGTATAGTTTGAATATGAGATTAAAGAAAAACAACCTTATTTTATGAGGTTGTTTTTTTATGTAAAATTTAGTTAACAAATAATGAAATATATTAAAGATTCTTCATGAATGTTCCGATAAGTAGCATGTAATCAGAAATTAATGGAGAATTTAAATATGCTAAAAAAGATTTCATACCCTTCGTGTAATATATGCGACAGTGTGGTATTTATATTAAGAGGAGCGAGAAAACGCCGCAATATGGCGCAATTGTCAGCAAAACGTGTAAATGCTGATGCAGGTATAGAGATAGGATTGCGTGCTGTAAAATAGCGCAATCGATGAGATTTGAGGGCTTTATGTTGTAAATATCCCTTGCCAAAGTGGCAGGGGATGTTTTTTATTCCCAAGGTTTTACTAAAAATTTTATAGCTTTACCGTCCATATGCTGATGCATAGCCCATTCTATTTTGTCTAATGTTATTGTATCAGTTATAAGTTTTTCAACTTCTACATTCCCTGAAGCTATGTAATCTAAAGCCATTCTAAAATATTTTGGTGTATGGTGAAAAACACTCATTAATTTAATGTCGCCATAGTGCATTTTTGTAGTGTCAAAAGTGACTGTAGAACCTGATTTACAACCTCCAAAGAAATGTACTGTTCCGCCGGGGCGAACGCAAGAAAATATTCTCTCCCATATTTCCGGCAATCCTACGCATTCAACTGCAACATCCAATCCTCTGTGTTCTTCGGTATATTCTTTAAATATTTTTTCAGGATTTGGATATTTTGTTAAGTCAATAATTTCATCAGCATGTGCAAATTCTTCTGCAGCTTTTAGTTTTATTGGGTTTCTTCCTGCAACTATAACATTTGCACCTTTTAATTTTGCAAGTCTTGCAAACATCAGACCAATTGGACCTATTCCTATAATTCCTACAGTCTGCCCTGCTTTAATATCAGTTCTTTCAACCCCATGAACAACATTCGCCAATGGTTCACAAAATGCAGCCTTATCAAAACTTAGCTCATCTGGTAATATAAGCATATTCTTTTCTACAATACGGGCCGGAACAGTTATGTATTGGGCGTAAGCACCATTTAGTAGATCTAAGTTTTCGCACAAATTGTATTCTTCATGTCTGCAATAAAAACATTCTCCGCAAGGTGCAGAATTAGCTGCAACTACTCTATCTCCAACTTTAACGTTTGTAACACCTCTCCCAACTCTATCAACAATGCCTGCAAATTCATGTCCAAAACCTGACGGAACAGATTTTATTAATACGGGATGGCCTCGTCTAAAGGTTTTTACATCTGTTCCACAAGTTAGAGCTGACATAACTTTGACAACTACTTCACCATCTTCAGGTGGCTTTACCATAACTTCTTCATATTTTATATCTTGTGGTCCATAATATTGTATTGCTTTCATTCTATTCTCCAATACTAATATAAGCTTTCATGATTTTGTTTGACATTGTATCATTAAAAGCTTTTTGTATTTCATCTAGTTTGTATACGGTTGATAAACCGGAAACCTTAACTTTACCTTCTTTCAAAAGTTTAAGAGAGTCCTCTAAATCAACAGGTGCCGGCGAATAGCTGCCCATGACTGTCAATTCTCTGTAATAAATTTCATTGTTCGGATAAGCTGTTTCATCATGCGGAGTACTTGAAAATACAATAATTTTACCACCGTTTCTAACATATTTTAATGCTGTAAAGAGTGCTTTATCTGCACCTGATGTCATGAATATTGCATCAAATTCGCCCTCAATATCTTTTTGCGCGTTTATTCCGTAATCTTTAGCAAGTTTGATTCTATCATCCAATAAATCGCACCCAACAACATTTGCACCATATGCTTTTAGTGCTTGAGATGTTAAAATCCCAATTGTTCCCAAACCTACAACAAGAGCTTTGTCATCTTTTAATAAATTTGCACGTTTAACAGCTCTTACGATACAGCCTAAAGGTTCATAAAAAGATGCTTCTATATTTGTCAAAATTTTTGGCTTCAGATGGGCAACGTTTTTAAGGTGTTCTTCTGATAAATAAACATACTCAGAAAAACCGCCTGGATGAATGTTTGTTGACTTAAAATGCTCACACATTGATACATTTCCGTGTTTGCAATAGACACATTCTCCACAAGGGATATGGTGTGAAGTAACAATAACATCACCTGTTTTAAAATTTGTATCTGAATTAATTTCTTCAATTTGAGCAACAATTTCGTGACCTAATACAGTCCCGTTTTTTGATATTTTGTGTACAAATTTTACGATATCAGAACCGCACAATCCGCAACCAAGAACTTTAACTATTGCTCCTTTTTTATCTTTTAAGGTAATTTTTTCTGTCTGTTCTGTTATTATTTTGTCATTATTTATTACGGCTATTCTCATAATCCAATTTTATCACAAACTTGAAAATAACAAAAATAGATATATAATTAATATATGACAATAATTAGAAGATTGAATTGTTTTGATGCGCCTAAAATAAAAAAAATGATTGCTTATTTAGGTAGTAATGAGAAGATTTCTAGTGCTATTTTGGCAGAGGCATTTTATTCTGTACATGCGATATTGCCGTTGAAGTATAAATTTTTACCGGAGTCATATATTCTTTTGGAAAATAACGAAATACTTGGTTTAATTTCTATCATTCCAACATCGGGAAATCCTTATAAAATAAATATTACAAGGCTTATTTTTAAACAAAATATGTATGATATTGGTAAGCAACTTGTTGAGTTTGTTATTGCTCGCTATGGAGCAAAGGGGGCAGTTTCTTTTAGAGTTTTGGTTGATCAATCTCATGATGAGCTTTTAGATTTATTTTTAAACGGCTGTGGGTTTCGTCATTGTAGTTATGAAAACTTGTGGAAATTAGATAATTATAAACCATTAACGGAAAATATTGCATCATTTAGATATTGTCAAAATTCAGATGCTAAGTATATCGCAAGATTATATAATTATGAACTTAAAAATTTGTATAAACCATCTCTTGAGAGAATTAAAACAGAATATTTAGAACCTGTTTTTGCTGGATTTACAAATTTTTATAAAAACAGATATGTCCTTGAAGAGTCAAATAGACATAAAATTATTGCGTATTTGTCTATTACAACAACGGATAATTTTAACTTTATAATTGATATGTCTTTGAATGATGCATTTACTATATCTTATGACGAAGTTTTAAATTTTGCTCTGTCGCAAATAAAAAGTCGCAAGTCAAAATTTTGCGCGTTTTTAAAGCATAGACAGTATACAAATAATGCGGACGATATGGAAAAATACCTTCATGAAAGAAATTTGAACTGTATTCAAACCCAATGTGTTTTGGTTAAAGATTTTTATAAGCAAGTAAAGCAGGTTGAAAAAACATTACAATTGTTCCAATTTGGAGAAATATCTTCAACTAATTAATACCAATAGTCTTTCTTTTGTATAAAAGAAGCAGTTCCGGATTTGCCCTTCATATAGTATATATCGCCGCAATATCCTATAATTTCCGGATTGTCACTTACTGTATGATAAAATACTTTTTCAGCATAGGGGTTTATATTTTCTACTGCGTTGATAATTTTTTTCATAGTATTTGCACTTTTAAATTGGTCACCGCCGACTATATTTACTTTGGAAAAATCTGGAATAAATTTTCTTAAAAATTGTTCTATCTTATTTGTGGAAGTCTCGTCGTGAACATGATAAAGAACCTGTATGCCGGCCTCTTCGTCTACTGCATTAAGTACTGCGCAAGTTCTTACGCCCGTTGTACTTAGGGGAGTAAGACAATCTGCTTTTAAATAGCCACCGCCTACATCTTTGAGCGCTTCTGTCGAAAATCCTGCAGAAGGATCTTTTGGCCCTTTATATATGTTTATTGCTTCAGAATTTTTTGGTGCATAGTTAAATAATTTCTTTACAAATTTTATGCTATCAAAAAATTCAAAACTATCGAAGCACATTTCGTATGCTCTATTATAAAATTTTCCGCCCGTAAATGATACTTTAGCCTTATAGTTGTTGTTATTATTAAATTGTAATGATGAAATTGAACCTATCATTGGTTTCTATAAAACTAGTGAATTTTAATAATTTACCAATTGTAACCTTTTGTTAAATTAATTTTTTTTTTGTGTTAAAGTTTTTTTGTAGAAAAGAGGTCGAAATATGGGTAATTTAGATATTATTCTTGATAAAGATATTAATAAAGATCTTATAAAATCGAAAAAAATAGCAGTTATAGGTTTTGGGTCTCAAGGTTATGGACAATCGATGAATTTAAGAGATTCAGGATGTGATGTGGTACTTGGTTTACGTCTTGGCGGTAAATCTGATGATAAAGCGAAAAAATACGGATTTAGAACGATGTCTATTGAAGATGCCGTAAAATACGCAGATATAGTTCAAATTCTTATTCCTGATGAAATTCAAGCAAAAGTATATGATGAAAAAATAAAGCCAAATTTACGGGCAGGTCAATATTTGATGTTTTCACATGGGTTTAATATACATTATAAAAAAATAGTTGCACCGGATGGTGTAAATGTAGTTATGGTTGCTCCAAAGGGCCCGGGACATACTGTAAGAAGTGAGTTTGAAATTGGTAGAGGTGTTCCGTCATTAATTGCTGTATATCAAGATCCTACAGGTGATTCAAAAGATGTTGCTTTATCTTATGCTTCAGCTATTGGTGCAGGTCGTGCCGGTATTATTGAAACAACTTTTAAAGAAGAAACTGAAACTGATTTGTTTGGGGAGCAGGCTGTAATTTGTGGTGGTGTTTCTGCCCTTATAAAAACAGGTTTTGAGGTTTTGGTTGAGGCAGGATATTCTCCTTATATGGCTTATTTTGAAGTATTGCATGAAATGAAGCTTCTTGTAGATTTGATAAACCAAGGCGGATTGGCAGATATGAGATATTCTATTTCAAATACTGCTGAATATGGCGATATGACTCGTGGACCAAGAGTAATTGGAGAACAATCTCGTAAAGCTATGAAAGATTTGTTAAAAGATATTCAGTCAGGTGCATTTGCGGATGAATTTATGAATGAAATGAGTTCTGGCTGTAAAAATTTTGACAAATTAAGAAAAGAAAATGCAGATCATTTGATAGAAAAAGTGGGTGAAGAAATAAGATCCTCGTTTGTATGGGGAAATGACAAAAAAATAATAGACAGAAGTAAAAATTGACATATAGTTTGCGAATCTCATAGGCAATAGAGATATGTAGTTATGGATTGTTTCAAGGGCAAAAGAATAAGAGGTATAAATGTTCAGTACAGATGCAGAATATGAAGTGGTAACTTTTTCAATTGGCGATACAAAAGCCGGAACTAAAATGGGCAAATTACAATTAAAAGACTTGAGTGATGAATCAGTGCTAAATTGTATCCTCTGGGAAGAAACTTTGAATCGATATGATAGTAAAGTATTTAGAACCGGAAATATTGTAAAAATTGTTTCGGCATCTTTTAATGAAAAATATAATAATTGCCTTGTATCTACGCTTTCTCTAGTTAAAGAAGCAAAGATGGGGCTAGAGGAGCATGAAAGAGAAAAAATTTATTCTGATTTAGTTTCTTATATAGATAAGATTCAAAATGCGGATTTGAACAAATTTTTAACTACCTATTTTATAGAACACAAAGACAAAATAAAGGTTGCGCCTGCTGCAAAATTAATGCATCACAATTATATAGGCGGACTTATGGTTCATACTTTAGAATGCCTAAAATATGCTGAAGAAAATATGAAAATTTCTGAATATAGGTTTAATTCTGATAATATATTGGCAGCTTGTATGTTGCACGATATCGGTAAAATCTTTGAATATACAATTGATTTGGAAACCGGGCTTATAGATTATGATGAAAATTTTAGAAAAGAGTGGTTAACTCATTCTCAGTACGGATTTTCAATTTGTATGACGCAAGGGTTTAATAAAGTAGCCAAAATGATTGCAGCCCATCACGGAAGAAGTGATTGGGGAGCAATTATTGATTTGGATCAAAAAGATTTGGAACCTGAACTATATTTTATCCACTTGGTTGATAATTTATCAGCAAAATTTGGTAAAATTAATGTAAAATTATTGGAAGAAAAAGGAGTTTAATTTTGTCAAGATTAAATGAAACTCATAACTATAAAGGAACTCTTGTTTGTGTAGAAGGTATTGACGGCTCAGGAAAGTCTACTCAGCTCGCTTTACTTAGGGATTGGCTAAAATCTATCGGGCAGGATGTTATATATACAGAATGGAATTCTTCTGAATTAATAAGTCAGACAACTAAGCTAGCAAAAAAGAAAAATATGTTGTCCCCAAGGACGTTCTCTCTATTGCATGCTGTTGACTTTGCAGATAGGTTAAAGCAAGTCATAGCACCTGCTTTGAAAGCAGGGTTTATTGTTCTTGCTGATAGGTATGCGTATACCGCTTTTGCAAGAGATGTAGCAAGAGGTGTTGATCCAAATTGGGTTAGAGAGGTTTATAGCTTTGCAATAAAGCCTGATATAGCAATATATTTTGATATCGCACCTATAGATGCTATGGATAGAATTTGTTCTAATAGAGCGCCAAAATTTTATGAAGCCGGTATGGATTTAAAATTGAGTAATGACCCTTATGAAAGTTATATTATTTTTCAGGGAAGAGTTACAAAAGAATATCAAAAAATGGTTAAGGAATTTGGTTTAACAAAGCTTGATGCAAAAGATTCAATTCACTCTAAGCAGGTAGCAATAAGAAAAATGTTGAAAGAAGTTTTAGAAGAAAAAGGAGTAACCCTAAATGACAAAATATAAGACAAAACACGGATATGAAGGTTTACTCATAGTAATAGAAGGGACTGATGGCTCAGGTAAGTCTACTCAGTTGGAATTGTTAAAAAAGTCTATTCAAGCTCAGTCTTATGGGGTTATGGTATCTGAATGGAAAACCTCAAGATTGATAGCTAATGTAATTGATGATGCAAAAGAAAGAAATCTGTTAAATGCAACAACATTTAGCCTTTTATATGCTGCTGACTTTGCAGACAGACTTGAAAATCAGATTATTCCTGCTTTGAAATCTGGGTTTATTGTGCTTTTGGACAGATACTATTACACAGCGTTAGCGCGGGATGTGGCAAGAGGTCAGGATATAGAATGGGTGAAAAATCTTTATGATTATGCTCCCGAACCTGATTTGGTATTTTATTTAGATATGCCTGTTGATGTCTTACTTAAGAGAATAATTGGTACAACGGGGCTTGATTACTACGAAAGTGGTAGAGATGTCGGTTTTTCTACTGATTTTTATAAGAGTTTTGAAATATATCAGAAAAAATGTCTGGATCAATATAATAATATGAAATCTGAGTATAATTTTTTGAGTATAGATGGTACTAAATCAATAAAAGATATTCATAACATTATGAATGCAGAAGTTCAAAAAATATTAGATTCAGGCGTACTTTATTAAATAAAAAATATCTATTTAATGCAAAAAATTGTTACTAAAATAAATAAAAATTTACGTTATGAAACATTTTGCGCCATAGAGCATGTTTTATGATAGATTAGAAATGTAAAGAGAAGATGAAGGAGATAATGAATGTCTGAATATTTGAGCAAAGAAGAGATTAAGCAATGGAGAAGCTCATTAGAAAAGATTACATTAGAAGAATTTGCTGCGAGATTAGGGAAAAAAATTGAAGAATCAAAACCTACAAATGATATAGTTGATATAGTATTGAAAGGTAAACCGGTCGTTTCAAGTGAAGCGGAATATTCGCAAACTCACGCTGAAAGATTGAGCGCTATTGCAGAAAGAGCATTGGAAAGAGAACAACAAATTGCTCCTACTCCGTTTTCAATTAACAGAATTCAGTCAACAGAAAATACTGTAAAAGATGATGTCAAGGTTGAAAAGATAAAACCGGCTAAGAAGTCAGTTGTGAATAAAGTTGTAAAGGCAAAATCTTCAGAAAGGGCAACTGTTTCTTCTAAGAAAGTTCAAAATGCATCAAAAGTTGATTCTCTAAGAGAAGAAGTAAGAGTTGTATTTAAAAAAGCTTTAACAGATAGAGAACAAAAAGTTTTTGACCATTTTGCGCAAAATAAAGGGAAAATTGTTTATGCGAAAGATCTTGCGGCATTATTAGATTTGCCAAGAGATTATGTTTATAAATATATTAAAAACCTTAGAGCAAAAATTGAAGGTGAAAAACTTGAAAATGCTGATAAGGGTGGATTTATTTTAAATATATAATTAATAATAATGTCATAATCGATGGATAGCGGATTAATAATCCGCTATTTTATTTTCTTAATAAAAGATTTAAACCTGCAGCAAAGTAGCTTTTTATTTCTGCAAATGTTCTTATTCTTGATAACATTTTTAGTATATATAATGGTCTTAAATAAAACCTTTTTATTGCGGATTTGTGTAGCTCAAAAATTCTTTTGCGAGTTAGTGTATGTGAATTAACTGCAGGAAAATAATATGCATTTTCAAAAGATGTATTTTCATCAAATAAATTATTCTCTTTAGCGTATTCATAAAATTTTGAACCAGGCAGTGGTGTTGCTGTGTAAAAGCTAATAAAGTCACTATTCAGCTCAATCGCAAATTTTATTGTTTCCTCAACAGTTTCCTCTGTTTCCCAAGGAAGACCTATTACAAAGTAGTTATATATTCTAATTTTTGCTTTTTTAAATAGAGCAACTGTTTTTCTTACGTCGTCAAGCTTAATTTTTTTACCAATTTTATCAAGCATATATTGAGATCCGCTCTCTACCCCTATGCTTACCAAACGGCAACCGGATTTATACATTATTTTTGCCATTTCAAAATCTGCAGTATCAGCTCTGGTGTTTGCAGACCAAGTGATCTTTAATCCGCTTTCAATAATTTTATTACAAAGCTCTATTGTCCAATTGCGGTCTATATTGAAAATGTCAGACCAAAAAACAAAATTTCTAATGTTATATTTTTCTACGCATTCTCTAATTTCTGCAATTATATTTTCAGGAGATCGTCTTCTAACTTTTGCGCCCGAAACAGGAGTCGCCAAACAAAAGAAACAATGATATGGACAACCTCTGGATACTTTTATTACAGCCTGTACTTTATTGTTGTCAGGGCGTCTGTACTTTGAATTATCAACAAGATGTCTTGCGGGAAAGGGTATTTCATCAAGATTTTCAATGAATTGTCTTTGCCCGGTAAAAATAATATTTTCGCCTTGCCTGAAATATATGCCTAAAATATCTTCAATATTTTTTTTATTTTTTAGCAATTCACTTAATGTTGCTTCAACTTCTCCTGAAATAACAATATCTAAAGATTTATTAGCCATCATTATTTCTTTTGCATTTGTAATAAAGGCAGCACCTTTCGCTATAGTGATTACCTTTGGCAAAATTTCTTTGGCAACCCTAAGACTCTCTAAATCATGTTCTAATGTCGGGGTTGCAGCATTTATGACTATGTAATCAGGCTTAAATGTTTTTAAATCTTTAGTATATCCTTCTTCTTGGCTATAATCTTTTATTTTAGCATCAAATCCACAGAGCTCAGCGACTGCAGCCATATACATCAAGTCAGTTGGTGGCAGCGGTGGAATTACAAGAAGCTCTTTTGTCGGCTGTTGGCATCTGTCCTCTCTGTTTAATACAGGTGAAGGCGGATACATAAAGAGTATTCGCTTTTTGCTAGGCATTCACTTTTTCCTTTACTGTATTTGCGACAAATGCAGCTGTGGCCAAGCAAACAGCCCCAATTAAGAATGTGTATTCCCAATGGTGATTAATATAATCCGAACCCATTGTGAATGAACATCTGTTTATAAACCAAGCTACCAATGTACATACAAATACTTGCGGTCCTGCGATAAATATGTTAAATATTCCCATTACAGAGCCTTCTGTACCTTTTTTTATGTATTGGGATAACATTGCAAAAGGTAATGCACAAATACTTGCCCAGCCAATACCTGCAACACCCATCATTGCTGCTACTACGACAGGATTTTTTGAGAAAAACATTCCCAAATATGCGAGAATCATTGTGATTATTGAAATAATATGTACTTTTTTGTTTGTGAATTTTGCAGATAAAATTCCGATTGGAATAGCAACCAAAAAGCATATTAAATTGAATATGGCAAAACAAATTGATGAAAAATTTGTGCCTTTCAAAATAGCAGAGTTGTACAATTCTTTTGTTGAATCCATTGCAGTAGATAAATCCGGAACACAATAAATTGTATGAATTGCGTATTGCGTAAAGAATATCATCATGCACATTGTACCTATCCAAGTAAAAAACTGCATTGTACAAATTTTTCCGACTTCAGGAGACAATGCAAAAAATCCTTTAATAGAGTCAATAAATGTTTCCTTATTTTGTGTTTCATTATTGTCATCTTGTGCTTTTGCAGTCTTGCCTTCTGAAATTGTGAGGCAAGTCCATATCATACCAAGTGTAAATGCCAAAGCAGCCATTACAAATTGTGCATTTATCGACATTTGATAGTTAAATACTGCATTTAAAAAAGGTGCAGTTCCTGCGGCAACAACTGAACCTAAGCCTATTGCAAGGCTTATGTATGAATTCGCAAGTGCATGTTGTTCTTCCGGTACAACATCAGGTACAAGCGCTCTGTATGGTCCTTGAGCAACATTAACACATGCATCTATAACCCAAATCATTATTGCAGCTATTAAAAGAGCTGTCAGTGGATGCAAATTTAATCCTGTTAGATTGTGTAATAAGCTTGCAACAGAAGCTGAATTTGGAAAAATCCATAATGCTAAAGATGCTAAAATAGCACCCCCAAGAAGATACGGTCTTCTTCTACCCAATGGCGAAACGGTTTTATCACTCATTGCGCCAACAATCGGCTGAACAACCATACCTGTAAAAGGACCTGCAAGCCATATCAAACCATATATAAACGGCGATGCCCCAAGACTTTCTGTTACAGGGCCTGATAAGATTATTCTCATTTGCCAAGCAAATTGTAAACCAAAAAATCCTAAAGCAAAATTTAAAAATTGCGCTGTAGTAAATTTTTTTAATACATTATTTTCACTCATATTATCCCCCGATTTATTATTAATTTTACCTGTAAAAAGCTTGCAGGTCAAGAATTTTACTCAGTAGCTTTTATCAATTCATATAAAACTTTGTTATAAGGAGTAAAAATATTGTGTTTCTTTGCTAATTTTATTATTTCACCCGAAAAAATATCAACTTCGGTTTTTCTTCCGGCTTCGACATCCTGAAGCATAGATGTTTTACCTTCAGGAGTCATTTTTTTGAAAGAGATCAATGCCTCATCAACCATACTTTCAGTATTTTGTACACCCTCAGCTTTTGCAATACTTTGCACCTCTTTCATTACATTTATTATAAAATTTAAACATTTTTCACTATTTTGCATCTCCCCAAAAGTATATTTCCATATTGCAGACGGCTGATTTGTAGAAACATTCAGCATAAATTTCAGCCACATAGAATGTATTATATCATCAGGAATTTCATAATTAATCCCAACTTTGTCGAAATAATTTTTCAGAGCTATTACGTTATTTTTGTTTTGGTAATTCCCAAAAACAATCTTATTGACTCCATCTTGAGTTACACAGCGGTTTACCCTAACAGCGCTATGTCCAATAAAGTAAGAATAAACAAGCTTGTTTTCTCCATAAGTGTTGGCAATTTCTTTTTCAGATGTAATTCCGTTTAAAAGTGAAATAATTATAGAGTTTTCTTGTACGAAATTTTTAATATTATTAATTACATCCCTTAAATCGTTATTTTTAGTCGCAATAATAATTAAATCAGCTTTAAAATCATTGTTAGATGGTAGTATATAATTAAAATAAAGTTCTTTGCCGTTAAATTTAAGCGGTTCTTTTTGATATTTTTCATACCTGTTTTTATCTACTAATATTTTTAAACTTTCAAAATCATATTTTGATATCAGGTTTGCATAAATAGAACCAATAGCTCCAAGTCCGCATATTAAAACATTTTTTATATCTTTCATAAAGT
>CAMPBE010000026.1 GCA_946636615.1 uncultured bacterium
TATTTCTTACCAGCTTTACCAGCTTTACGTCTGATGTATTCGCCTTCGTATCTAACACCTTTTCCTTTATAAACTTCAGGAGGACGTTTAGATCTAATGAATGCTGCAACATCACCAACAGTTTGTTTATTTGAACCTTTTACAGTAATTTTTGTATTAGCTTCTACAGAAATTGTAATACCTGCAGGTGGTTCAACAATAACAGGGTGCGAATAACCTAATGCTAAGTTTAGATTTTTACCTTCCATACTTGCACGATAACCTACACCTTGAATTTCAAGATTTTTTACAAATGCTTCTTTAACACCGTGAATAGCATTTGCAACAAGTGTTCTTGACAAACCATACAAAGCATCAGCTTCTCTTGAATCTACAACTTTTGTCAAAACAACTTGATTTTCTTTAACTTCTACTTTTATTTCAGGACGAACTTCAACAACTTCTTCACCCTGAGGCCCTTTAGCTGTAACTGTATGTCCTTCAATTTTAATTTCCACACCTTGTGGAATATCTATCGGTTTTTTACCAATTCTTGACATTTTTCTTTTCTCCTTTTGGTATATTGTGTACATTTTATCGGATTTTTCTACCAATTATATCCGAAAGTGAGTCTTTGATTATTGGCAACTCAAAACTTTTCATTACACTACATAAATTTTTTAAATTTATTTCGTTCCATAAAGTTTTTCGTTGGGACGTGCTGGGTTCGCTTTGTTATTGCTCGCTTCACCATAAGAATAATTGGTTTGCCATTTACTTACTCTGCTCGCCTAAGCTCACACGGCGCACTTGCCAAAATCCACTAGTATACGTAGCAAAGAACTTCGCCACCAAGGTTTTCTTTGCGAGCTTTTCTATCTGTTAAAAGGCCTTTGCTTGTTGAAACAACAGCAATACCCATACCACCTAAAACTTTAGGAAGATTTTTTGATTTACTGTAATTTCTTAAACCTGGTTTAGAAATTCTTTCTAATTTTGTAATAATTGGTTTGTTTTGAGCATCATATTTTAATGTGATTACCAAAACTTTAAATTTACCTTCATCTTTTACTTCATAATCAGTGATATAACCTTCTTCTTTTAAAAGTTTTGCTAATTGAACTTTTAATTTTGAAGATGGCATTTCAACTGTAGTGTGAGAAACTTGGTTAGCGTTTCTGATTCTTGTTAGCATATCTGCTATAGGATCTGTCATTGACATAATTTTTCCTCCGGACTTGCCCCACAGTTATAGGGTAGTATCCTTATTAACTATTACACCACTTACTGAATTAATTTTGCTTCAATATAGAAACGTATTTCAGCAGTCTGGAACTGTATAAATAATATATGTTAAAAATAATTCTCATGCAAGCTTTTAGATTAGAAAAAAATTTTTTATTAAAATATGTTTACATTAGAAAAAATTTAGGCAATTATGATTATTCATTATCTTTATAAAATCGTGTGTAATATAAGAAAGGATAAATTATGATTTCAAAAGCATGTATGAACCCAAGTTTTGCAGGGAAATATCAACTTAATGCAAACCAGGAAATGAAAGATCAAGAAACTTGCCTAAAAAGAGATGCATTAATCGGTTTCTGGTCTACTAAAGCTAAAGATGGCGAAAAAATTGCACAACAAATGAAAGATTTTTATACCGGAGATTATGAAAAAGACAAAGGTGCAAAATTGGATATAGTTCTTGAAATTCCTGATGATCAAAATGCTGATTTTGAAAAAAGTATGCAACTTGTTGGACAAAATTTTTCCAAAATTGCATAATTAAATAAATCTATATAAAAAGACCTCTTGTATAGAGGTCTTTTTGTTATTTAGTTGTGTCGACTCAACTTGTTATATAAAAACTTTCCTGATATATCTTACCAGCTAGCTTTGGTAACACCAGGCAACAAGCCTTCATGAGCCATCTTTCTTAAACAAATTCTGCAAAGACCGAAATCTCTGTGATAGCCGTGAGGTCTTCCGCAAATAGAGCATCTGTTATGAAGTCTAACTGCAGGGTATTTTCCTGCTGCTACAAGAGCTTCTCTTTTTAGTTCTTTGTTTATCATCGCTTTCTTAGCCATGAATTTCTCCTTTTATGTTTTGTATTATTTTTTCTGTACTGTCGGATTTATAAATCCGACCTACCTTTTATTTGAACCTTACTCAAATCCGCTGTCTTGGATTTGCTCCTGCTCGGAAAGTTTCACTTTTTCAACTTCGTTGATTTCGTTCAATTTCCTCGCTATCCGGATTGCGCTCCGATTAATCCGTACGCAAATCCGCTATTTATTCATTCCTTTGAAAGGCATACCCAACAATTTAAGCAATTCTCTTGCTTCATCGTCAGTTTCAGCAGTTGTGATAACAGATACATTCATACCTTTTACCAAATCAACTTCTTCGTATGTAATTTCAGGGAACAATGCTTGTTCTTTCAAACCTAATGTATAATTTCCACGACCGTCAAAACTCTTTGGTGAAATACCTCTAAAGTCACGAATTCTTGGAAGAACTACGCAAATTAGTTTTTGCAAGAAATCATACATTCTTTCGCCACGCAATGTAACCATTGCACCAACCGGCATACCTTCTCTCAATTTGTAAGATGCAATTGATTTTTTTGCTTTAGTTACTACGCATTTTTGACCTGCGATTTTTGTTAATTGACCTTCGATTACTTCAGCAATCTTTGAGTTGTGAGAAGCCTCACCAACACCCATGTTCAAAACTATTTTATGAAGTTTTGGAACTTGATTGATATTTTTGTAACCAAATTTTTCTTTCAATGCAGGAATAATTTCTTCCTGATATCTTGTTTTTAAACTTTTAGTTTTTGTTGCCATTTTTCAATTTCCTTAATTCTGCGATGCTAGAATTATAATTTAGCATCTAACTGTTCACCACATTTTTTACAAACACGAACTTTTTTGCCGTCAACGACTGCGTGTTTGATCCTTGTCGGTTTTTCGCATGCAGGGCAAATAACCATAACGTTTGAAGCATCTACAGGAGCTTCAACCTTAATTAAACCGCCTTGAATGCCGGCCATTGGTTGAGGTTTTTGAGCTTTAGTAACCATGTTCAAACCTTCAACTAAGACAGTACCATCAGCTGTATTTATTTTCTTGATGTTACCATCTTTGCCTTTATCCTTACCAGCAATAATCATAACTCTGTCTGAGTTTTTGATATGCAAGCTTTTCTTTTTGTCTGCCATTTTACTTTTCTCCATTTTTTATACGGAACCGATAAACTTTATCGGGCGTATGTTGTATTTACAGTGGATCCTTTCGCCCTTCAGGCTCAGGATTATCTATTTCTAAATTTTGCAAATTGCAAAATCAAGAACTAGATAACTTCCGGAGCAAGAGATATAATTTTCATATATCCTTTGTCACGAAGTTCACGAGCAACCGGTCCAAAAACACGAGTTCCACGTGGGTTGCCATCTTTGTTGATAATTACTGCTGCGTTTTCGTCAAATCTGATAACAGATCCGTCTGCACGTTTGATATCAGCTTTTGTTCTTACAACAACAGCTCTTACAACTTCAGATTTTTTAACAGGCATATTGGGGTTAGCATCTTTTACTGCTGCAACGATTTCATCGCCTACTGCCGCAAATTTTTTATTTGAGCTACCCATAACACGGATACATAATAATTCTTTTGCACCTGTGTTATCTGCTACTTCTAATCTAGTTTCTTGTTGTATCATTTTTCTTTTCCTTTACTTTGTTGGATATGCTCATCCAACCTACATTGCTTTGACAGCGCATTAATTAAAATTAATGATGTCTGTCTTTCGACCTCGACTGAAACTTTGTTTCAGTGGTCCCGAAATTAGTTCGAGAAACGTTTCTACTAAATTCGCCTCCGGCTAATTAAGTACTAACGTGCTTTTTCAACTACTTCAGCCAATGTCCAACGTTTGCCACCTGAAATAGGTCTTGATTCAACGATTCTTACTGTATCGCCTTCGTTGCAAACATTTTGTTCATCATGAGCTTTGTAATTTTTATTAGATTCCATAATCTTTTTGTATTTTGGATGTGGTTCATAACTTGCAACTTTTACTACAATAGTTTTATCCATTTTGTTGCTTACTACTACACCTTGTTTTTCTTTCTTAGGCATGTTGTACCTCTTTTTCTTTTATTACAGTTTTTGCTTGAGCTATAAGTCTTTTTGTTTTAGAAATCAACGCTGTGTTTTCTAATTTGTGAGTTGATAGTTGTAATTTATAGTTAAATAAATCTTTCTTCCAATCAACTATTGCACTTTGTAACTCTTCAACTGTTTTTTCGCGCATTTCTTCTAGTTTCATTTTATTTTCCTTTATTTTGAAGCTTCAGCTTCTAATTTTGCTTTTTCTACAATTTTAACTTTAATAGGCAATTTTTGAGCAGCTAATTCTAATGCGTGAACTGCAACACTTCTGTCGAAATAGTCAAGTTCAAAAAGAATTCTGTTTGGCTTAACAACTGCTACCCAATATTCCAAATTACCTTTACCTGAACCCATACGAGTTTCAGCAGGTTTTGCTGTAATCGGTTTATCAGGGAATATTTTAATCCAAACGTTACCGCCACGTTTGATTTCACGAGTCATTGCACGACGTGCAGCCTCGATTTGTCTGCTGGTAATCCAGCCAGGTTCAACAGCTTGAAGAGCATATCCGCCAAATTCCAATTTTGTTCCTCTGGTTTCAGTACCTTTCATTCTGCCTTTCATCATTTTGCGGTATTTAGTTTTTTTAGGCTGTAACATTTTATTTTACTCCAATTTACTTATTTCTTTACTTATTCTGCAGATTCAGAAGATACTCTGCGGCGAGGACGTCTTCCTGCTTTTTCTGCACCTTCTTTTCCGCTTTTTGCTTTAATGTTTTGATCTGCTTTTTCACCAGGCATCAAGTTACCTTTGAAAATCCAAACCTTAACACCGATTTTACCCATTATGGTATCAGCTTCTGTAAATCCATAATCTACGTCAGCTCTAAGAGTTTGAAGAGGAATTCTACCTTCTTTTGCCCATTCAGAACGAGCAATTTCTGCTCCGCCTAAACGGCCTGATACCATAACTTTAATACCTTGAGCACCTGCTCTCATTGTACGCTGCATTGCTTGTTTCATTGCACGTCTAAAAGCAACACGTTTTTCAAGTTGTTGGGCAATTGCTTCAGCAACAAGTTGAGCATCTGCATCAATTCTTGCAACTTCAACAACATTAATTATAATAGGTTTACCGATATAATTTGAAACTTCTTTTTTCAAATCTTCGATACCTTGTCCGCCACGGCCAACAACAATACCAGGTTTTGCTGTTACAACAGTAACTGTTGTATTTTGAGCTTTTCTGGCAATTAATATTTTTGAAATGCCTGCGGTATAAAGTTTTTTCTTAATAAATTTTCTGATTTTTGCATCTTCTGCAACGAATTGGCCATAATCTTTAACCTTAGCAAACCATGTGCTTACCCAAGGTTGTATGATACCGATTCTAAATCCTTTTGGATGTGTTTTTTGTCCCATTTTATTTACCTTTTATTATTACTACTACTTGTTATCACTAACTTTTAAAGTAAGATGAGAAGTGCGTTTTAGTCTTGAATACATACGACCTTGCGCTCTTGTTCTCGCTCTTTTATATGTAACGCTTTCATCAGCGAAGATTTCAGAAACTTTTAAACTTTCCGGACCAACGCCAAATTGCTCTTGTGCATTTGCTACTGCAGCCTTCAAGTTCTTTTCAACTACTCTTGCTGCAAAATAAGGCATAAAACGTAACATATCTTGAGCTGCGATGACAGATTTACCTCTCACTTCGTTAATTACTCTACGAAGTTTGCGAGCTGTCATTTTAATATCTGTTTGTCTTGATTTAGCTTCCATTGTTTTTTTCCTTATATTACTTTCTTAATGAGATCCTTTCGGGCTAAAGCCCTCAGGATTGGATCCCTTCGCTTACGCTCAGGATGACACATCCGTTTGGCTCACTTTCGTTCGCCTACGGCTGATGTCACTTTCTTTTTGCAGTCTTATCAGAACCTGCGTGACCTTTGAATAGTCTAGTCGGTGCAAATTCACCGAGTTTGTGTCCAATCATTTGTTCAGTTACATATACGGGAACGTGAGTTTTTCCGTTGTGAACTGCGATTGTATGTCCTAACATATCAGGTACAATCATAGATGCTCTTGACCAAGTCTTAATTACTTTCTTTTCTGAATTTGCATTCATTTTTGCAATTTTACTTTGTAGAGCTTCTTCTACGTATGGACCTTTTTTTAATGAACGTGCCATTATTTTATTACCTTTCTTGTTTTTATTTGGTAGATTTTGCTTTGGATTATTGACGACTTGCGCCGAATTCGCTTTCGCTCACACAACGCACTAGTCAAAATCCTCTATTTCTTTCTTCTTCTAACTATTAATTTGTCAGAAGCTTTTCCTAATTTTCTTGTCTTATAACCAAGAGCCGGTTTACCCCAAGGAGTTTTTGGATGTCCGCCTGGGCCTGTTTTACCTTCACCACCACCGTGAGGGTGATCGCATGGGTTCATTGTAACACCACGAACTGTTGGTCTGATACCCATATAACGTTTTCTGCCGGCTTTACCAATTTTTAGGTTTTTAAATTCTGAATTACCTAAAGTACCTATTGTAGCCATGCATTCTTTTCTTACCATTCTCATTTCACCTGATGGTAATTTAATAGTTACATAGTTACCTTCTTTAGCCATTACTTGAGCTGCATTACCTGCAGATCTAACCATAACGCCGCCACGACCAGGTGTCAATTCAATATTATGAACAATTGAACCTAATGGAATCAATTCCAATGGTAAAGCGTTACCTGTTTGAACAGGAGCTTCCGGTCCTGATACAATTGTATCACCTACGTTTAAGCCTTCAGGTGTCAAAATGTATCTTTTTTCACCGTCTGCATAATATACTAAAGAAATTCTTACGTTTCTGTTTGGATCGTATTCAATAGTTTTAACTACTGCAGGTACGCCAAATTTTTCACGTTTAAAATCAATTACACGGTATGTTCTTTTTACACCGCCACCTTTATGACGGCAAGTAATTCTACCTGTGTTGTTTCTTCCGGCTGTTTTCTTTAATGATTTCAATAAAGATTTTTCAGGAGTTGATGTAGTGATTTCTTGATAATCACTCTTTGTCATTCCTCTTTGACCGGGAGATGTTGGGTTTATTTTTCTAATTGCCATTTTATTTTCTCCTTTGGCTTTGTACTACTTTTGGGACTTGTGCCATACGCCCCGTTTGTTTGATTAGAGTCTTGGATTACTGTCAACTAAATTGGCAAAATCCGCTGTCTTGCTCACTCGCTTTTAACGGGTCTTCGGTTACTTGCTACAAAATTTTCAATTATTTCGCAATCAATCCTTCGCCCTCAGCTCGTTCGCGCTACGCTCCAATTAATTCTTCAATCGGATCGCCTTCGATTGTTACGATGGCTTTTTTAGAAGAATCTGTTCTTCCGAATTTATATCCCATTCTCTTTTGGTGAGATGGCATATAAACTGTTCTTACACTTTTAACTTTTCTTCCAGGAAAAGCTAATTCAACAGCTTGAGCAATTTCAACTTTTGTAGCATCTTTTACAACTTCAAAAGTATACTTACCAAGAGTTGTTGCACCTACTGATTTTTCTGTAATTATAGGTTTTTTAATTACATCATATAATTTTTCCGTATTAGTTCTTGCTTTACTCATTATTGTAGCCTTTCTGTTATATCATTTACAGCAGATTCTGTAATTACAACAAAATCAGCTTCAAGTAAGTCTTTTACATTAAGGTTTGAAGGTAAAATCAATTTTACACTTGGAATATTTCTTGCTGATAATTCAAGATTTTTGTTTTCATCAGCTTTGAAATCAGCTATAATTAATGTTTTACCTGAAACGTTCAATGATTTTAATGCACTAACCATTAATTTTGTTTTTGGCTCAGAGATTGTTGAAAAATCTTTTACCACAACCATTTGTTCACTTCTTGCAGACAATGCAGATTTTAGAGCTAATTGTCTAGCTTTTTGAGGCATATTGAATGCATAGCTTCTTGGTTTTGGTCCAAAGATTACGCCACCGCCTGCAAACAATGGAGAACGAAGAGAACCTGCTCTTGCTCTACCTGTACCTTTTTGTTTCCATGGTTTTTTACCGCCGCCTGAAACTTCAGCTCTAGTTTTAGCGCAAGCTGAACCTTGACGAGCATTGTTTAATTGTCTTCTCAATGCTAAATGCATTACATGTAAATTAGGTTCTACACCGAATACATTTTCGTTCAATGAAATTTCGCCTAATTTTTCGCCTTTTGTATTTAAAATTTCTTTTGACATTTTTCTTTTCCTTTTCTTTATTCTGCCGTTTTAGACTGCTTACCGCTTGCTTTAAGCTTTATTTGGCAAGACCAGCCGGTTTAAACTTTTCCTTGTTTTTATTCTTCGCGCCTGTCAAATCAAAAATTTGTTCGCTCATTTCGCTTATGCTTCATTCGCAACACCGATTTACGCATTCCATTTAGTTCTTGTAGGAACGATTGTAACCAATCTTCCTTCGCATCCGGGAACTGAGCCTTTTACTAATACTAAACTGTTTTCAGCATCAACTTTAACCAATTTCAATTTAGTAATAGTAACTCTTTCATTACCCATGTTACCTGCCATTCTTTTACCTTTGATAACACGGCTTGGAGTAGTACCTGCACCGATAGAACCCGGTTCTCTGTGGTTTTTAGAGCCGTGACCCATAGGTCCTCTTGAGAAGTTCCATCTTTTTACAGTACCTTGGAAACCTTTACCGATTGATTTTCCTGTAACATCAACTTTTTCTACGTTATCCAATACAGATAAAGCAATTTCGTCACCAACTTTATAATCTTGAGGATTGTCTACTCTAAATTCTTGAAGGTGTCTGAAGTTTTCCAAATTGTTTTTCTTGAAGTGGCCGATTTCAGCTTTTGTTAAATGTTTTTCTTTAGCTGCAATTGTACCAACTTGTATTGCGTTGTAACCGTCAGTTTCTACAGTCTTAACTTGAGTAACAACTGTTTTGTCAACTTTAATTACAGTAACAGGGATTGCCAAACCTTGTTCATCAAAGATTTGAGTCATTCCTAATTTCTTTCCTATTACACCTAGTGTCATATTTTTACCTTTCTTGCTCGCCGTACTTGTTGCGATAATATTCGCCTCTTGAATTTGCTCCACGCTTGAAATATTTCATTTTCGCACTTCGTGCTCATCACTCAAATTTCTCGCTATCCGAATTTTACTTCACTCATTTGTCCGCAAATTCGCTTTCCGGTTTGCATTTTCTCTTGCGAGCGCTACTATAGCTCTTTACCTATCGGGGTTTTCACCCGTCTACCCTCTTGTGGGCAGTTGTAGTTCACATTACATGCATAATGCTTATTAAATTTTCAAAAGTTATTAATTATAACTTAACTTCAATATCTACACCTGCTGGTAGGTCTAATCTTCCCAACTCTTCAACAGTTTGTTGAGTTGGTTCGTATATATCAATAATACGTTTGTGAGTTCTCATTTCAAAATGTTCACGAGATTTTTTATCAACGTGAGGTGATCTCAAAACGCAATATATACGTCTTTTTGTAGGTAAAGGAATAGGGCCTGCTACTTTTGCATCTGTTCTTTTTGCTGTTTCGACGATTTTGTCTGAAGATACATCAATTAGTTTGTGATCATATGCTTTCAAACATACGCGAATTCTTTGTCTTTGTGTAGTTGCCATTGTGCAATTCCTTTTTCTTTTTATGTATTACTATGCTTGGATATCGACTAATGTAGGGTATAATTCCAAGCATACCAATCCTAAAACAAACAAAATTAACTGTCAACATGGGTTATTTAAAAATATTTAGAATTGTAAATTAAATAAAAAATTTTATATTTTAATAAAACTTGACCGACCTTTTTCAGCACGTACAATAATACTTGTATATAACCGAAGGGAGTAAATAGAAATGTTGGATCGTATACAAGTAACAAAAGAAGTAGAAGAAATGTGCTGCGTAAAACGTGGCGTAAAAGGTGTACCTGCTCCAATACCTCAAGAAGGTGAATGGACAAAGTGTAAAGAAATCAAAGATATTTCAGGTCTTACACACGGTTGCGGATGCTGCGCACCTCAACAAGGTACTTGCAAATTAACACTTAATGTTAAAAACGGTGTTATTCAAGAAGCTTTAGTTGAAACAATCGGATGTTCAGGAATGACACATTCAGCTGCCATGGCTGGTGAAATTCTTCCTGGCAAAACAATATTGGAAGCTTTGAACACAGACCTTGTTTGCGACGCAATCAACGTTGCAATGAGAGAATTGTTCTTACAAATCGTTTACGGAAGAACTCAATCAGCTTTCTCTGAAAATGGTTTACCTGTAGGTGCAGGTCTTGAAGATTTAGGTAAAGGCTTATGCTCTATGTGTGGTACAATCCACTCTACAGCTCAAAAAGGTGTAAGATATCTTCAATTAACAGAAGGTTACATCTTAGAATTGGGCTTAGATAAAAATAACGAAGTTATCGGATACAAATTCGTTAACCTAGGCAAAGTAATGGATGCTATCAAAAAAGGCGAAGACGCAGGCGAAGCATTCAAGAAAAATATCGGAACTTACGGCAGATTTGCTGATGCGGTTAAAACAATTGACCCGAGAAAAGAATAAAAATTTTCCCTCGCCCCTTGAGGGAGAGGGTAGAATTTGTTAATGAACAAAGTGAATATACAAATTCGGGTGAGGTGTAAAATCCTCAGAATTAGAAGTAAAATCAAAAGAAAAGGAAAATAAAATGACAGTAAAATTTGAAGGACAAGACAGACGTGAAGCGACTTTGAAGAAAGTTTTGCCTGAATACGGTTTCAAAAATCTTGAAGAAGCTCGCGATTTATGTTTATCAAAAGGTATCGATGTAGATGCCATTGTTAAAGGAATTCAACCAATCGCTTTCGATAACGCATCTTGGGCTTATACTTTGGGTTGCGCTATCGCAATTAAAAAAGGTATTAAAGATGCAGCAGAAGCAGCAGAAGCTATTGGTTTAGGTTTGCAGGCTTTTGCAGTACCGGGATCAGTTGGTGATTCAAGAAAAGTTGGTATCGGTCACGGTAACTTAGGTGCAATGCTACTTCGTGAAGAAACAAAATGTTTCTGTTTCTTGGCAGGTCACGAATCATTCGCAGCTGCTGAAGGCGCAATAGGTATTGCAAGAAACGCTAACAAAGTTAGAAAAGAACCTTTGAGAGTTATCTTGAACGGTTTAGGAAAAGATGCAGCATACATCATTTCAAGAATCAACGGTTTCACATCAGTTGAAACACAATACGATTATAAAACAGGCGAATTGAAAATTCTAAAAGAAACTCCGTTCTCAGACGGTGAAAGAGCGAAAGTAAGATGCTACGGCGCTGATGATGTATCAGAAGGTGTTGCAATTATGATTAAAGAAGGTGTTGATGTTTCTATCACAGGTAACTCAACTAACCCGACTCGTTTCCAACACCCTGTAGCAGGTACATACAAAAAATGGGCTATTGAAAACGGTAGAAAATACTTCTCAGTAGCATCAGGCGGCGGTACAGGAAGAACACTTCACCCTGATAACGTTGCAGCAGGTCCTGCATCATACGGTATGACAGATACTATGGGCAGAATGCACGGCGATGCTCAATTTGCAGGTTCTTCATCAGTTCCTGCACACGTAGAAATGATGGGTGTAATCGGTATGGGTAACAACCCAATGGTAGGTGCAACAGTTGCATGTGCCGTTGCTGTTTCTCAAGCGATGAATAAATAAAATAAATAATTTATACGTAAAATTAAAACTGAGGTTTCGTCATTCTGAACTCGTTTCAGAATCTAAAACCTCAGTTTTTTAATCAATTTGTTGGGTTTCACCCAACCTACTAGACTATTGTTACAAAACGAATATTTGTAATTAGATCCCCTCCCATTTGGGGAGGGGAGTGAGGGGTGGGCAATTATTCTCTCTATCCCCCTCCCTAAGAGGGGAGGGGGATAGGGGGTGGGTGCAGAATATTTATATATCTCACCCCTTCCGTCACTTCGTGCCACCTTCCCCCTCAAGGGGAAGGAAGCTGTGGTGTGGGCAAAGGCAATAGCCGTGCACACAAAGATAATAAAAAGAGATGGGCACGCTTTCGCTTTGCCCATCCTACTTTCTGAGGTTTCGTCATTCTGAACTCGTTTCAGAATCTAAAATCAAGTTTTTTAAGTATATTGTGGGCACGTTTACACTTTGCCCACACTACTGAATACAAGGCTTTTATATTTTTATTTTTTGCTATTACATAAATAGCTTTCCGCCTTGACCTACATGATGGTGCCCGATTGCTGTATCCCCATTAGCTTTAGACATTGCTTTTCCGGCATAATTATCTTCTTTAAATGATTTTTCTAATACAGTCGGTTTTAAACCCTTTATTGGAGTACGATTCATAAAGTAGTTTTCAGGATACCCTACACTTTTAGGTGTGTGTGTTGAATATTTCATTCTTGGAAATAAGTACTTTAAATCTGATATTTTCATATATAATTCCTTTCTTAAACATAAAAACATGTAAAAAATATTTTTGCTAGTATGACAAAATAAAATTGTTTAATTTTTAAATGCTTCAGCAATTGATTTATTATAATCAGGCCTTAGGATACCTTTTTCCGTAATAATACCTGCAATCAATTCGTGCGGAGTTACATCAAATCCAGGGTTAATAACGTTCACTTCAGGGGCGCAAATGATTTTTCCGTTTATATGAGTGACCTCTTCCCTTGAACGTTCTTCAATCACAATATCGTCACCTGATTTTATGCTTGTATCAATTGTTGATAAAGGTGCTGCGACATAGAAAGGTACATTGTGATATTTTGCAGCTATCGCAACTGTATAAGTCCCAATTTTATTTGCAGCATCACCGTTTGCAGCGATTCTATCCGCACCTACAACAACCATATCAATCATGCCTTTTTTCATAAAATACGAACACATACCATCAGTAATCAAAGTTGTCGGAATACCATCCATTGTAAGTTCAAGTGTAGTAATTCTTGCACCCTGTTGACGTGGTCTTGTTTCATCAGCAAAAACCTTAATTGTCGGATCGTTTGCAAAAGCTGATCTCACAACACCAAGTGCAGTACCGTAACCTACAGTTGCTAATGCACCCGCGTTACAATGAGTAAGTATCGTTGCTCCTTTTGGAACAACTTCAGCACCGTAATCGCCTATTTTTTTATTAATTTCAATATCTTCATTTTCTAATTTTATACCGTTTTGTTTTAATTCTTCAACAATACCTTTTATATCAGAGGTAGAATTTTTAATAATTTCTTTTTGTTTTTTGACAGCCCACATAAGATTAACAGCAGTCGGGCGGGAAGTTGCCATATAATCAGCTTTTTCAAGCAGTTGTTTTACAAATTCATCACGTGAAAGATTTTGTTTTTCAAGTTCCTGAGCATATAGAACAACACCATGCGCACCGGCAACACCAATTGCCGGAGCTCCTCTGACAATCATAGTCTTTATAGCATCAAACATTTCTTGACCGGTTTTTATATTCACATACTCAAAATGCTCGGGCAAAATAGTCTGATCAACCATTTTTGAATAATTATCTACCCACTCAATTGTTTTAATCTTAGAATGAAATTCTGCCATATTTACCTCATTAATTTAATATCACAATGTTATTATACCAAAAAAAGAACCGATTTCTCGGTTCTTTTTGATATATATTTTGCCACACGCAATCTGATTAACGTTTTGAGAATTGGAAACGTTTTCTTGCACGTTTGCGACCGTATTTTTTACGTTCTTTAACACGTGGGTCACGAGTTAACAAACCTTCAAGTCTCAATACATTTCTGTATTCTTCGTTAGCTTTAACCAAAGCTCTTGATATACCATGTCTGATAGCGCCACATTGAGCAACGATACCGCCACCTACTGCTTTAACTTTGACATCATATTTTTCCTGATTATCAGTCAAAACTAAAGGTCTATATACTAACATTTCAATAGCAGGTCTGTTGCCGATATAATTTTTTAAAGTTTTACCGTTAACAAAAATTCTGCCTTTTCCTTTTACAAGTTTTACAACTGCAATGGAGGTTTTTCTGCGGCCTGTTGCCATAATTTCTTTATCTGCCATTATTTAGCCTCCTTTTCTAATACGATAGGTTTTTGTGCAGCATGCGGATGCTCAGCTCCGTTGTACACTTTTAATTTTGTAAATTGAGTATCACCTAAAGTATTGTGTTGTAACATTCCTTTTACAGCGCTTTCAATTAAAAGTCTTGCATCTTTTTCACGCAATTCTTTTACGCTAGCTGATTTTAATCCACCCGGGAAACCTGTGTGGTGATAATAAATTTTATCAGTTTCTTTTTTACCTGAAACTACAACTTTTTCTGCATTGATAACGATAACAAAGTCACCTGTATCAACATTTGGTGTATATTCAGGTTTGTTTTTTCCTCTTAAAATATTTGCTACTCTGGTAGCCAATCTGCCTAAGATTTCTCCGTCAGCATCGATTAAATACCATTTTCTTTCTACTTCTAGAGGTTTTGCTGAATATGTTTTCATGCTTTATCTCCATTTATCTTGGAGGCTTGGAGGTTTGGAGGTTTGGAGGTTTGGCTGCACTAAACTGCTAAACATCCAATCTTCTAAACATCTACACCTCTAATATTCTACTCTTACCAACGTCAGTCCGTAAGGGCTCGCCGTTGCACCCGCCTTGCGTCTGTCTAAAGCATCTAGTACTTCTTTCATATGCTCAGAGGGCAAATTATGTCCTTCTATTTCAAGAAGGGTTCCGACAATTGTTCTTACCATATTATAAAGAAATCTGTTTCCTACAATATCAATAATCACTTTGTCACCGACCCTTTCGGCTTTCGCCTCATATATAAAGCAAACCTTGCTCGGGTTAAGCGTTCCGGAGCTTTTAAAACTAGAAAAATCATGTTCACCTAAAAGATAATTTAAGCTTTCTTGCATTCTTTCAATATTAATATCAAATTTCACCCTCAATAGATCGCCGTCAAAAGCATTTTTACATTTGCGATTAATAAATTCGTACCTGTAATGCCTTTTTTTAGCACTTTTTTGAGCATGAAATCTGTTATCAACCTGTCTTAAATCACTGACAGATATATCATCCGGCAAAATTTCATTTATCTGATAAACAAACTTTGAAGCAACAATGGGTTCATCTACATCAAAATGAATTACTTGCCCTAATGAATTTACACCTCTGTCAGTTCTTCCGGAAAAGATTACTTTAATAGGTCGTTTATCTACGGCATTTTTGCCGATTGTTAAAGTACAAATTGCTTTTTCAAGTTCTTCTTGTATTGTCGGTAAATTTGGCTGAAGCTGACTTCCTGCATAATTTTTACCGATATACTGAACTTTTAGAGCATAACGCATTGACTTATACCAATTGGATTAAAGCCATTTCTGATGCGTCACCGCGTCTTGGTGGTAATCTAAATATTCTTGTATATCCGCCTTGACGGTCAGAATATTTCTTACCAATAATTGTAAAAAGTTTTCTCAAAACAGTTTCAGAAGCTAATTTTTTATCAGCTTGAGCTGTTTCAAAAACTTCACCTGTAGCTAAATCCATAAATTTGCCTGTTTCTTTGTCAAAAATGAACTTAGCAGCTTGACGACGAGCATGAAGATCGCCTCTTTTTGCAAGGGTGATAATTTCTTCAGCATATGGTTTTAAAGCTTTTGCTCTTGCCATAGTTGTTTTGATTTCACCGTGTACAAAAAGTTCAGTCGCCAAAGATCTTAACAAAGCATCTCTTTGATCCTTTGCTTTTGATAGCGTATGTTTTTTAGTTTGGTGTCTCATTTTTTTATTCCTTTTTCTATTATAGCTTACGATTCTTGTAATTGCGCTTTTACAGGTTGCTTATATTCGCTATCCAATTTCGTACTAGCGCTTTTTGTAGGCAACGCACTCGAAGTATTTTATTTAATTCCCACGAGCACTGAAGAACTTATCTTCTTCGCACCTGTTTTGCTTTTTTATCCGCTAAACTTCTTCTTCAATTTCAGGGTTTGGAGCTAAGTCTAAACCGAAATGATGAAGTCTTTCAATAACTTCGTCAGAAGATTTCTTTCCGAAGTTTTTAATATTTAGCAAATCGTGTTCTGATTTCTTCAACAACTCAGCCATAGAATTGATACTTGCACGTTTCAAACAATTGTATGCTCTAACTGAAAGTTCCAATTCTTCGATTGTCATTGTAGGAGCATCAGCTTCTTCTTCAACTTCTTCTTCAATAGCCATTGAAGGAGTAATTACAGGTTGACCTGTAATAGCTGCAATTTGCATAAAGTGTTCAATCAACAAGTTTGAAGATTGACTCAATGCGTTAGTTACATCAATTGAACCATTTGACCAAATTTCCAAAGTCAATTTATCAAAATCAATTGAATCACCAACACGAGTGTTTTCTACATTGTAGCTAACACGTTTGATAGGCATAAATGTTGCATCGATTGGTAAAAAGTCGATTGCATAGCCTTTATTATCTCTAGGAACGTCGTGAGCAACGTATCCTTTACCTGTTTCAATAGTAATATCAGCGTGGAAACTTCCACCATCTGCTACTGTACATATCAACCAATCAGGGTTTACAACTTTAACACCTGCAGGAAGTTGAATATCACTTGCGAGTACAGGTCCCGGACGATCAACATCTATTCTCAAATATTGAACATCTTTAGAATCTGTTTTTACAACTAAGCCTTTAAGGTTTAACATTACATCAATAACATCTTCTAATACACCCGGAATTGCAGTGTATTCATGAGTGATACCTTCAATTCTTGCAGAAGTAACAGCAGTTCCTTCTAAGCTTGATAAAAGGACACGTCTCAAAGAGTTACCGATTGTTGTACCGAAACCTTTTTCTAACGGTTCAATTACAAATTTACCATATTGTGAACCGTCAGAACTTGTTGTTGTATTAACGCATTTAATTTTTAATTCCATTATTTTATCTCCTGGTTGTTATAACTTTCAAGTCGTTTGGACGTTAAGACGATAAGTCATTAAGTCCGTTACGTTTTGTGGTTTTGTAAAGTTTCGATAAAGACTGATTTTTTAAAGAACTTATAGTCTTATCGTCTTATCGACCTTACTTAGAGTAGTACTCAATTACAAGCTGTTCTTTGAAATCAGGATCAAGCTCTTCTCTTTCAGGAATTCTGTCGAAAGTGATTTTCAAAGCTTCTTTGTCAATTGTCATCCATGCAGGCGCACAAGCCATATCAATCATTTCGTTTACATTCTTCAAGAATGATTCGCTTCTTGATTTTACTGTAACTACATCACCTGCTTTTACCAAGAATGAAGGAATATCAACTTTTTTACCGTTTACCAAAACGTGACCATGGTTTACAATCTGTCTTGTTTGTTTTCTTGTAATACCAAAGCCGGCTCTGAATAATACGTTATCCAATCTTGATTCTAGGATTTGAAGAAGAATAGTACCTGTTACGCCTTTTCTTCTTGCTGCTTCATTATAATATTTAGCAAATTGTTTTTCTGATACTAAATATGTTAATCTGATTTTTTGTTTTTCATTTAAGTGAATTGCATATTCAGAAAGTTTTTTTCTTACTGCACCATGCTGACCTGAAGCATTTTGTCTCATTGAAGAAGTTAACTTTCTGTTTGATAAGTCTTTTACTCCGTAATTACGAAATAATTTATTTGTAGGTCCTGTATATCTTGCCATTTTCTTTTCCTTTCATTTTTCGGGGCATCTATGGTTTGCTCTTTTGGCTTTAGAACAAGCCCCCGTTTTACATTTGCTTTAAATTATTAACGTGTTTGATATGCTATTACTCACATTAAGCAACAACAAAAACTATACACGTCTTTTCTTTGGAGGTCTGCAACCGTTATGAGGAATTGGAGTTACATCTTTAATCAATGTGATTTCCAAACCTGCAGCTTGAATTGCTCTGATTGCAGTTTCACGACCTGAACCCGGTCCTTTAATGTAAACTTCAACTTTTTTCATACCTTGGTCTATTGATTTTTTTGCAACTAATTCAGCAGCAGATTGTGCTGCGAACGGAGTGCCTTTTCTTGCACCTTTAAAACCGGTAGCTCCGGCTGTTGCCCAAGCAATAGCATTACCTTGAGTATCGGTAGAAGTTACGATTGTATTGTTGAATGTTGATTGAATATGTACAACACCCTGCAATACATTCTTCTTTTCTTTTTTCTTTGTTTTTACTGGTCTTGCCATTTTTTCTTTCCTTTATTTTATAACATAGCTTACGATTTTTGTATTTTCGCTTTTACAGGCTGTCAATATTTGCTATTTAATTTCATATTAGCGCTTATAATTGGCGACGCACTCGAAGTATTTTATTTTTAATTTTTACGAGCACTGAAAAACTTGTCTTCTTCGCACCTGTTTTGCTTTATCTGTCTTTGATTATTAACGTGCTAGCGTCAGTGCTTCACACTCACACAACGCACCGGTCATAATCAACTAAGCAGTTTTCTTTTTAGTGATTGCCAAACCTTTTTTGCCGCGGCGAGTTCTTGCATTTGTTTTTGTTCTTTGTCCACGTGCAGGAAGGTTTCTTTTGTGTCTCAAACCTCTATAAGAACCAATTTCTTGTAGACGTTTGATATGCATTGTAACTTCACGACGAAGGTCACCTTCGATATGATAGTTAGCTAATTCGTTTCTTAATAATTTAATATCTTCATCTGTTAAATCATCTGTTCTTAAATCAGGTGATATTTTAGTAGCATCAAGAATCTTTTTTGCTCTAGTTGGTCCGATTCCATAAATGTATGTCAATGCTACTTCCATTCTTTTGTTACGAGGTAAATCTACCCCTGATAATCTTGCCATTTTTCTTTTCCTTTCTTGGCTTTGCGAGCTTTTCTATGCTGCCTTGAATTTGCTCCACGCTCGGAAAGTTTCGCTCAGACAACTACGTTGCAATTTGCTCAATTTCCTCGCTATCCGGACTCATTTCATTCCGTCCGTCCGCAAATTCGGTTGTTAGATTTTTTTGGGCATGAGGCTTAAATACTTCCTCACCAACCTCCGATTGAGTGCGAGATTTCCACTTTTTAATTTGCTTAACTATTGTATTAATTTATTGCTCCACGCTTCGCAGCCATTCGCTTTATTTTACTTCGTAAAATTGTCGCTCATTTGCTCCGCGCTAATTCGAGTTCGTTCGCTTGCGCTCACTCCACTCTACGCAAAAATTAACCCTGTCTTTGTTTATGTTTAGGGTTTTCACAAATTACGGCAATTCTGCCTTTTCTTTTAATACATTTGCACTTATCGCAAATTGGTTTTACTGATGATCTTACTTTCATTGTTTTTTCCTTTATATTAATATTTTCGTGAGATTTTTTATTTTAATCTGAAGGTTATACGTCCACGGGTCAAGTCATATGGAGTCATTTCGACTTTAACTTTGTCACCCGGCAAAATTCTTATAAAATTTTTTCTGATTTTACCTGATATATGAGCCAAAATTTCGTGATCATTTTCGAGTTTTACACGAAACATTGCATTTGGCATTGCTTCTAATATAGTACCTTCAAGTTCTATTACGTCTTTTGACATATTATTTCCTTATTTTTCAATCGACTAGTGCTCATTTTACACTATAAACTTATGTTACTTGCTAAATTTCTGAATGCAAGCGGTTTTATCATGGTTTTTCAGGCTTTTACATAAGAAAAATTTTGTTTGTTTTTATAAAATTGGCACACTTACACTATGCATAAGATAGTTGTTTAAACCACATTACATTGAGAATTTAAAGTTTTTGTAAATTTTTATTAAGCAAATTTAATTATGATATTTTTATTTAAACAAACATCAAGGCCTCTCATTTGTTAACTTTTTTTACAAAAAAATTATAACTTGAAATTTCTGTGTTTTATTTTACTTTACATATTTAGAGTGCAAACAGGAGAGTTTTATGAGAGTTGAAGGCATTGAATCTGAAGACGAATTAAGAAAAGCGCAATCTTCTGCTCAAGCGCAAGGTACATCCGTAAGTAACTATAACGAATGGAGCGAAATTTTAAAAAGTTTTGAAGAATACGGCATAGAATCAACAGGTACTTATGCCGGTGATAAAGCAAGACTTGAAGAAATAGAAGCTGCTGTATCAGAATACATTGAAGAGCTTCAAGCCCAACAACAAGTCCAACAAAATATTAATCCGCAAAATAAAGAAGATGAAAAGGTACAGGAATCTTCCAAAACAGATAGACAACAAGATCTTAAAGCGACGATAGCAAACGCAACCAGCTCACAAATTATGGCTGATTATATGAAATACTATCATATGCTTATGTAATTTGGCTTGCTAAAAAATTTTTAATCTATTTAAAGGCCAAAAACGAACAACTGCTCGTCCAATAAATCTATCTTCAGGCAAAAATCCCCACCATCTGCCGTCATATGAGTTGCCACGATTATCACCCATCATCATATATTGATGTTCCGGCACTACAATTGGTCCGCACAACATACCTTCATAACAAGGCTTATCATAATATTCGCTCTGAATATATTCTTCTTTTTGAGGTTTATCATTTATATATACAGTGCTTTTGCCATTAGAATCTGTTTTTATTTCAAATTTATCACCTGGAACGGCAATAACTCTCTTTATGTATGCAACATCTTTGCAGAAAAAGCCTGTCAAACGTGAAAACACTTTCCAAGGTGTGTTTTTTAGTTGTTCAAAAGGAGGATAAAATACCATTATATCACCACGTTCAGGGGTTTTATAAAATCTTGAAAATCTTTCTACAACAATTCTATCACCTTCTATCAATGTCGGACGCATAGATGCCGAAGGAATCCAACGGATTTCTCCTATAAAAAATCTTATTATTATAACCATCACAACTACAAATATTACTGTCTCAATTATCTCCCTAGTAGTTGGGTTTAATTTCATATAATTTTCTTTTAATTTATTATAAATTTCTTTTATTTTATTCATTTCTCAACAATCCTAAAAGCTCTATAAGCTTTTGTCTATATACATTATCTTCTAATTTTAGTAGTGATTGACGTGCAGTATCTAAATAATTATTTAACAAACTCTTTGTTTTTTCAATACCACTGTTTGTAATATTTGTTCCGCAGGAAAATATAACAGGTGCAGTATAAATTCCATCATTTATATCGGATTTTGAGGTTAAACAATTTATCAAATCGTCTCTTATTTGAAAAGCTATACCAAAATTTTTGGCAAAACTTTGACAAATATTATCTGAATTTGTCATCCTGAGTAAAGCGAAGGATCCCATAATATTTTGAGATTCGTCGGCTAAAGACTCAGAATGACGATTAATCAAATTTGCACCGATTAAAGCTGTTTCGAACAATTTTGCGGTTTTTTGTTCTGATTTTTCTATATATTGTTCAATTGTCGGAATTTTATATTTTTCAAAGTATTGAGAAATTTCCCCTTTTGTCATTTCTTTCAATGTTTTGCAAAACATATCAACAAGTTCAGAAACTCCAATATTAATAACTTTTTTCATTGCAACAGACAACAAATAATCTCCGGCAATAACCGCCAATTTATTGTCAAACTCAAAGTTTAGAGTTTTCATTGCTCTGCGAACAGAACCCCCATCAATCACATCATCGTGAATTAAAGAAGCATTATGAACAAGTTCTATAGCCGTTTGATATTGAATTTGCTTTTCATCAATTTCAGCACCTAGCGCCCTTAAATACAAAAACGAAACTAAGGGACGTATATGTTTTGATGGTGCATTTAAAATTTCTAAAAGTTTTGTCTTTAAAGGTTCTTGAATATCAATGCCATCTAACAAATTAATTTTATCTATATCAACACGAACAATATCAAGAATTTTTGAATATTTTTCAGTAAAAGTCATAAAATTATTTTAGCATAAATAAAGTTTAAGCTAACGTAAGTACTTAATATATCTACATGCGTAGCACAGTCTTGGCTCTGCTCGTTTTTCACTATCTCTGTATGCTTTAGCTTAGATTTAAACCTACGTGCGTAGCAC